>JACPSU010000024.1 GCA_016193105.1 Deltaproteobacteria bacterium
CGTGCGATCACTGTTTCGGAAGCTCGTCCTCAAGCTCCTCGAGAAGGTAGAGGAGGTTTCGGCGGTGGCCGTGGTGGTTTTGGTGGTGGTGGCGGCGGTGGCCGAGGTGGTTTCGGCGGTCGTGGCGGCGGTGGCCGAGGCCGTTTCTAAACAAATTTTGTTGTTTAACGGAAAACCCTAATCGTGAGAAATCATGGTTAGGGTTTTTTTTCGCTTTTTTTATGGTATCATTATAGTTAGTGTACGTAAGCTGATGCGACTGGGTTTCCAGTAAAATACCATAACTATATGAAATTATTAAATTTATTTAGGGCTGTCTCTTTTTGGGGATTCGTATTGATTGCCGGAGGATATCTCCTGAGTTTAGGGTGTAATATGAATATTGGCCCCTGTAATGATTGTGATCCTCCCTTACTCCCTGTCTTTGTTCCAAACAAAATGGCTGCTTCTTTCTTTGCTCAAAATGCTAGCCTAGAAATTGAAGTGGCGTATGAAGAGGGAGCTAAGCCGTATGTGGGTAATTTAGCGCTCAATCCTTCTGGAACCAAAACAGATCCGAATAACTGGGATATCATTGAAGATAATCTCAAAGAAATTTTTAAAAATAAAACGGTTGCCAATCAATTAACAATTCCAAAAACAGAATCAGAGATGAAAGCTGTTCCCGCACAAAATAAAAGCAGTTGGACGACAGATAAAATTTTGGCTTTTGCTGAAGCACATACTCGATACAAACAAGTTTCGTCAGGATTTATTTTTCTAGTTTTTTTGAAAGGATATTTTGAGGGGAAAAATAATATTTTAGGGGTGAGTTTGGGGAGTACTTCTGTCGTAGCGATATTTAAAGATGTGGTGGAGGCGAGTGGTCAATTTCGAGGGCCTCGTAGCTTAGAACTTTTTCAAAAAACTGTAGAATTATCCACTGTAGTTCATGAGTTAGGACATGCTTTAGGATTGGTGAATAATGGAATCCCAATGACGACAGCACACCAAGATTCAAATAATGGAGCCCACTGTACCAATACCGAATGTGTGATGTATTGGGCGATTGAAAGCAATATGTCTGAAATGGTGAAGTTTGCCAATAAACGTATTGATTCTGACGCCAGAATTCTCTTTCAATCAGAGTGTCTTTCTGACGCCCAGAATTTTAATCCTTAAATTTTATCGAATGCTGATTTTTAGGGCACGCTGGATGTGAGGTTTGATGTTTTCAAATGTGGGGTCTTTGAGTCGTACAAGCTCTCGCAGAACATCCGCTTCATGAATTTTTTTAAGCCAAAGCTCTATATTTTCAGGAAGCTCTGAAGGATGGTAGTAACGATAGGTGCGCTCTAGTGCGGGAACAATGTTTCTAGGTTCCCATTTTTGGTCTTTCATTTGGCTTAAGAACATCCCTGTAAATTGATCTGGGAATTGACGATAGAGAGGTTCAATTCTTGCCAAAATCCGTGTTCTTTCTTCCCCTTTTAAAATAGCAGCAGCCAAAGAGGGTCTTCGGGCAGAGAGCAATGCTCTGGCTGAAAGCATCCTCACGGTATAATCTTCTTTTTCTTGGTGAATGATTTCAGTAATAATGGGGACAAGTTCTGCAGGTAAATCTCGAACGATGCTATTTAAAACCATCCGTTTTAAATCCTTTTCAATAGCTTTATCTTTTAAAATTCTTTCTAAAATAGGCATCATCTGATCTGGAAAATGAAAGAGAAGCTCAATGAATCTTCTAAGTAAGGGATAATTCTGGGATCGTTGCTTTCCAAAGGGGTAGCGTCTCTTTCGGCCCCCCGTTGTAGAGTGCGAATTTTGGTGAGGATATCGTCTGGTTTTTGAAAGTGTCGTGTAGAGCCTCTAATTTTTTTGCGAGTGGTGGGAGGCTCTGCTTCTTCTTCAGGTGCAGAAGGAGCTCCTAAAAATTCTACCCCACCGTCTAAGCTCCGGGTAGCGACTTGATATTTTATTTCTAGTTCTTTCAGGAAAGCTTGAGCAGCTGCTTTGACTTGACTATTTTCATCTTCTTCTATCAGTTGAATGAGTGTTGGACGTAGTAAGGTATAAGAAAAAATATTACTTTCTTGTAATAAACGTAGGAGTTCAAGTTGAACCATGTGGTTAGGGTCAGAGGTCACCATTTCTAACAGTTCTAAAGTGAATGTGGTCCCAGAAAAAATTTGATATCTCATGATGGGAGCTAAAATATCACGCCGAAAGCCCCAGGCAGGATCTGTTTTTAAAAGAGTGGCAATGGGTTCTAAAAGCTCATTTCTAAGGTCATATCGCTCTGAACCAGATAAAAATTCTTTCACGGTTTTTTCTCCCAGAACTTTGCAATAGGCTATGGCAACTTCAAGTCTTATTTTTTCAGTAGGAAAAGTACGAGAATTTAAGGAATCTTTCCATTGCTTGAGGTCTTCTACAAGTGCTTGGGGGACTTCTTCTTGCGAGAGGGAAAAGGTTTCTGTGGCAACAGGTGCTTGCTCTTCTAAAATATGTGCTTTGAGTTGCCCAAAAGTTTGAGGAAGTTGCCGGTCAAATTTAAGCTGAGATTTTTTTTCAAGAAATTCTTCATAGGTTAAAAATTCTTTAGCTGGAAATTTTGGAAAATCAGAAATTATTTTTAGATAAGCCAATCTCAACTGTTTGGGGTCTTCATAATCCACTTGCCAATTATTCCAGTCTACCAGAGTAAAATCCTGGGCAAAAAGCGTTGTAGAAATAAGGAAGAAAACTAAAAAAAACAGTTTTTTCATATTTATTTAGTATGAGTTTAGAAGTACCACTGGAATCCCAAAGCTCCATAGGGGGTTCCATTAGCATTGGCGGTCGAAACTAAAAAATCTACTTCTGCATATAAAGAAAGTCCTAGATCTGAAATATAATGAATACCTAAAGAAACCGGGAGAATAAGGATTCCACTTTTGAGATTACTTCCATCTTGTTTGACTAGGCCTAATTTTACAGCTGATGAAGAATTTTGAGCTGTTTTAGGGCCATTGCTTTGGTTGCTGCTCCAGTAGGCTAGGCCTGCTCCCGCATAAGGGGTGAAGGGGTGGTCCAAAATCAAATAGCGTCCTTGAAGGACATAAGAATCGTAGTAAATACCTGTTCCGACTCCTATTTCTGCATTAATGGTGGAATACCAATTCATGTCTCCCACAATACCAATGACGCCAAAGGGTCCTCCCACAACAGAGCCTACTCCAAAGCGGTAGTCATCTCTGGGATTATAGCTTACTTGGCTGTAAGAGGCGTCTTCATCTCCTTTTGCAGCATAAGAAAAAGAAGAGGGCTGCAATAATAATAAGAAGGTCAGGAAAAGGAGTATATAAATGAATGTTTTATGCATGAAAACACCTATATATCATGAGTGGGCGAGATCTGCAATTTTTACTAGTAAGGGACCCCTCTTTTTAGATATAAAGAAAGAATATGCATATTTTCTATTGGCTCGTTATGGGGATGCTTTTTTCAGGCTGTTCCATAAAAACCATGGCGGTGCGAACCACGGCCGATATTTTTGTAGATGGTTCTGCGGCATTTGAAGAAGAAAGCGACTTAGAACTTGCTGAACATGCAATCTCAGCCAATCTTAAAGTCATTGAGGGGATGCTCAAAGCCGATCCTACCAATGAAACCTTGCTTACTCTTTTGGCCAGAAGCTATGGAGGCTATGCGTTTGGGTTTATTGAAGAGCGTTATTTGGAGTTGAAAGACAAAGATCCCAAAAAGTCTGAATATTTTAAGCGAAGAGCTGAAGTTTTTTATCTTCGGGGAAAAGATTTTGCTCTCAAAGCTTTGGTGCAATCCAATTCTTCTTTCCCTGAAGCGTTGAATTCTGATTTTGAAACCTTTGAAGCTGCATTGGAGAGATTTGGATCTGAAGATGTGCCTGCCCTTTTTTGGACAGCCTATAACTGGGGCAATTGGTTGAATCTGAATTTGCAGTCGCCAGAAGCGATTGCAGTGGCCCCCAAAGTAGAGCGGATGATGAAAAAAGTTCTAGAGCTCGACGAAAATTATTTCTTTTCTGGCCCTCACCTTTTTTACGGGGTCTATTATGGAGCCCGTCCACCGATGCTGGGAGGGGATAAAGCAAAATCTAAGACACATTTTGAGTTAGCGTTAAAGTATACGGAGAGAAAATTTCTTATGACCCAAGTTCTCTATGCACAATATTATGCGGTTCAAACTCAAGACGAACACTTGTATGGGAAGCTTTTGAAAGAAGTTTTAGATGCACCGGATACCATTTATCCAGAGCAAAGTCTTATTACGCAACTAGCGAAGAAAAAAGCACAGCGACTTTTAGCAGCCAAAAGTAAGTTATTTTAAAGTTGGGAGGGATTAAGTGGCAAATAGGATAGTTTTAAAAATGGGAAAACAGTTTTTGGAATATTTGACAGAAATAAAGCGCAGCCGAAGGCGAGCCATTCTGGAAAACATTCCAAAAACTGTTTTTGTATTGTTGATAGCATTCTATTCAGTTGCCAATTTATATGCTGCTAAGCCCACTGAAATTAAACTCTCCATTTTAGCTCCTGAAGGCTCTACCTGGATGAATATTATGAACGAGTTTAATAAGGAGCTTGAAAAAGAAACTAAAGGAGAGGTGAAGTTTAAAGTCTATGCCGGAGGAGTTTCAGGGGATGAGCTCGATGTCATTCGAAAAATTCGGATTGGCCAGGTTCATGCAGGTGGATTTACTGGAGTAGGGTTAGGGCAAGTGGTTTCTGCCGTGCGAGTCCTAGAACTTCCTTTTATTTTTAAAAGCTATGAAGAAGTGGATCATGTGACCTCCAATTTAAAATCTTACTTTGAGGCCGCGTTTGATAAAAAAGGATTTGTGTTTTTGGGATGGGCAGAAGCAGGTTTTGTAAATGTTTTTTCAACCACTCCAATTACTACAGTTGAAGATTTTAAGAAGGTAAAAATGTGGGCCTGGGAGGGAGATCCCTTGGTTAAGGCACTGGCCAATGCGTATAAACTGGTGCCCGTTTCACTTTCGATTACAGATGTGCTCACTTCTCTTCAAACGGGTCTTATCGATTCTTTTTATGCGCCCCCCTTAGGAGCTATTGCTCTTCAATGGTTTACAAAGGTGAAATATATGACTCAACCTCCCATGGCCAATGCCACCGGAGCGATGATTATGAGTAAGAAACAATTTAATAAGTTGTCTGCTGAGAATCAAAAAATATTAAAAGAGGTGACTGCAAAATATTCTACAAAAATTATTCAAGCCACACGGAAAGATAATGAGAAATCTTATGACGTTTTAAAGAAAAATGGGATTAAGTTTGTAGAGATTTCTCAAAAAGATTTAGAAGATATGAATAAAACCAGTATCAAAGTACGTGAAGCTCTGGTAGGAAAGCTCTATTCCAAAGACTTATTAGACCGTACGATGAAGCTGATCCAAGAGTATCGCACGAAGGAAGAAAAATCCCCAAAGAAGCCCGAAATTAAGAAGAAACCAAAAACATGAGATGGGTTCGGTCCTTTAGTGACATTATTTCTCGCCTAGAAAATCTTCTTTTGGTCGTTTTTGTTCTCTTTATGATTGGGCTTTCTTTTACCCAAGTAATGTTGCGTAATTTTTTTTCTTCGGGATTTGATTGGGGCGATATCTGTTTGAGAAATGTTGTTTTATGGGTGGGATTTATGGGGGCTTCTTTAGCAACCCGGGACAATCGTCATATTACAGTGGATGCCTTAACAAATTTTCTATCGCCGCGTTTGAAACTGATAGCAGAGTTTTTGACCAGTAGTGTTTCCGTAGGGATCGGCTCTGTTTTTATTTGGGCCTCTATTAGTTTCGTACATTCAGAATATGAAGCCGAATCTTTAGCTTTTTTGGGCATTCCTTTCTGGATCGTCCAAATGATTATTCCTGTGGGTTTTGGGCTCATTACACTTCGTTTTTTTCTGAAAGCCTTTGAAGATTTCTCTAAGATTCTTTCACGGGGAAATCCTTCTTCATGACCGCTCTTCTTTTTACTTTAGGTTTTATAGCCTTAGCTTTGCTGGGGACTCCTCTTTTTATGATTATTGGAGGGATCGCTTTTGTTTGTTTTTATTTTGCTGGGATTGATCCTTCAGCTGTGATTGTAGAGATGTATCGGATTGCATCTGCTCCGACCCTCCTTACGATTCCTCTTTTTACTTTTGCAGGCTATGTGATGGCGGAAAGTGGGACCCCCAAACGGCTGATCGATGTAGCCAAAGCTTGTGTAGGATGGATTCCTGGGGGAGTGGCCATTGTAACCGTTCTCACGTGCGCATTTTTTACCGCCTTTACCGGAGCTTCTGGGGTCACGATCATTGCAATGGGAGGGCTTTTATATCCCATTTTAATTTCTGAAAAATATTCAGAAAAATTTAGTCTTGGAATTGTAACCACTTGTGGAAGTCTACGGCTTTTATTCCCCCCCTCCCTTCCTCTTATTTTATATGGCCTCGTAGCCCAAGTAAGCATCGATCAGCTTTTTATTGCAGGCATTTTACCGGGAATTTTACTCATTATTCTTTTGTCTCTCTATTCTATGGTTCAGGGAATCACATGCAAAGTTCCCAGAAGCTCTTTTAATTTTAAAGAGCTTGGGAGAGCAATCTGGGTGGCCAAATGGGAGATCAGAAGCAGCAGCAGTCACCGCTTTTTATGTGCTCATTGTAGAGGGCATTATTTATCGAGATATTTCTTTTACGAAAGATTTGCCACGTATTATTCGAGAAAGCATGATTTTAGTCGGCTCTATTCTTATTATTTTAGGTTCGGCCTTGGGGCTGACCAATTATTTGATTGATGAGCAAGTTCCGATGAAAATTTTAGAGCTCATGAAAGTGTATATTACAAGTAAAGTTATGTTTTTAATGGTGCTCAATATTTTTCTCATCATTGTAGGGTGTATGATGGATATTTTCTCAGCCATTATTGTGGTGGTGCCGCTCATCATTCCTGTGGCTAGGGCTTTTGATGTGCATCCTCTTCATTTGGGGATGATTTTTTTAACCAATTTAGAAATTGGGTATTTGACGCCACCTGTGGGGATTAATCTTTTTATTTCTTCGATGCGATTCCGAAAACCTGTACTTTCGCTCTATAGAGTAACGATTCCTTTTCTTTTAATTCTACTTTTCGCCCTGATGATCATTACCTATATTCCTGAACTTTCTACGTACTTGGTTCATCTTTTTGAACTCAATTCTGTCCAAGCTCCTGGACTAAGCACCGGGCCATAAGAACTCAGTTTAATTTTCAGATCAAACGACCGTGGTAATTGAGTTTTTCTTCTAAATATGCTATAAAATTAATCACTTTTGCTATGATGTTTAGACTTCTTTTCTTAGTGCTTCTTATAAATGTTTTTAGCCCAGTGCCTCTATGGGCGGACGATCCTTGCGAAATTTTTTTCACTCGTCCTGTGGGAATTAAGTCTGATTTATGGATTCAAAAAGAGGGACATCCATTCAAACTTGAAGTTTATTATCAAGTAGAGCTTGAAAGACGATTCAATTTCTTGGAAAGCCAGGAAGGTTCAAATCCTCCTCACCTTGAAGAAATTCTATTAGAGCTTCTTAAGCAACGACTTCATCGTACAGGAGGAGAGAGCTCACTTTTGTTTATGCCACTTCGGTCGCGTTATGTTCGACAACATTCTAAAGATATTAAGTATGATCCTGACTTTGATCCTTCTCAATTGGCGCAGTTTACAAAGTTACTGGAAGGGGGAAAAACAGTTAACGGTGTCAGTAGAGACACGAGTCAAAATTTGCATATTGTTCACTTGCAATTTGAACGAGGGATTTATTTTGATACCCCAGATTATCGCTTAGAAAACATAGGAATTGCTGTTCGAGTGAAGGAATGGTTTCCCATTGGAAAAAGAGGAAAACCCCTAAAACATTCTTCGGGGAGAAGTCTCTTTTTAAAAGTTCAAAGAGATCGTTTAGGAGGATTTACAGTTCGAGATGAATATCAAATAGTTTTGCCCAGCAATTTTTCAGATGACGATATTTCAAATGCGATTTCTATTTTGATTCAACACGTAAGGCCTGAGCTGAGTCCTGTGTTTCCAAAACCTGTGATTGTCATAGAGAACACTCGTTATTCCATTGATCTTGGATATTCTCCAGATATTCTTACGAGTCATGAAAAAATAGGCTTTATAACACTAGATGAATTCAGAGCTCGTCCTGTTTTCCAAGATGGATCAGGTGGCCCACTCTCTCCACCCAGAAGACAAATGGAAGTAGAAATTTTACCTCAATATCATGAACTTGTGGTTTCAAAATTAGCTGGTTTTGAAGGAGTCTTTAGCAATGTTGAGCGTTCTATGGGGTTTATTTTAACAAGAGAGCCCAAATATATTCAGGGCAGGGCAATGCTCGAGCAAGATTACTCACCCAAATAAGCTTTTTTGACATCGGGATTGTTGAGAAGATCTTGGGCTTTGCCTTGGAGAACGATTTTTCCTGTCTCTAAGACATACGCTTTGTGAGCAATGTGAAGCGCCATATTGGCATTTTGTTCGACCAGAAGAATCGTAGTTCCTTGTTGATTGATCTCTTGGATGACTTTAAAAATTTGTTTAATGATTTGAGGAGCAAGTCCTAATGAGGGTTCGTCTAAGAGAAGAAGTTTAGGTCGAGCCATCAGCGCGCGAGAGATCGTGAGCATTTGTTGCTCTCCACCAGAGAGTGTTCCAGCTTCTTGTTTTCTTCGTTCTTGCAGAATTGGAAAAATATGAAACACATGTTCTTTGTCTCTTTGAATGGATTCTTTGTCCTTTCTACTGTAAGCCCCCATTTCAAGATTATCTTCAGTGGAGAGGTTGGCAAAAATGCCACGTCCTTCGGGGGCTTGCGAAATTCCTTGTTGGACAATCACATGAGGTTTTTTGCCTGAGATGTCGTGTCCTTTAAAATAAACTTTTCCTTCTTGAGGTTTTAAAAGTCCGGAAATGGTACGAAGCGTTGTGCTTTTGCCAGCGCCATTGGCACCGATGAGGGTCACAATCTCTCCTTCATTGACAGAAAGAGAGATGTCTTTCAAAGCTTTAATGGCTCCGTAGGCAACCGTGATGTGATCTAGTTTTAATAAAGCGTCGCCATTCATGTTTGTGCTTCTCCCCCTCCATCCCCAAGATAGGCTTTAATGACAATAGGGTTAGATTGAATTTCTTTAGGTTTTCCTTGGGCAATGGTTTCGCCATGGTCTAAAACTAAAATTCTTTCGCAAATTCCCATCACAAGTTTCATGTCATGTTCAATGAGTAAAATTGTAAGGTCAAAATCTTGTCTTAATTTTTGAATGGTCTGCATAAGTTCTTCTGTTTCTTTGTGATTTAATCCTGCAGCGGGTTCATCCAAAAGCAAAATTTTTGGACGCGTGGCTAAGGCTCTTAAAATTTCTAATTTTCGTTGGGCGCCGTAGGGAAGATTTTTAGCTTGAAGATCTTGATATTTTTCTAGATCAAAAATTTTTAAAAGTTCTAAGGAATGTTCTTGAGTTGAGGCCTCTTCTTTGTAAAAATGTTTGGTTTGAAGAGCTGTAGCCAGAAGGCCATAGTTAAAATGAATATGATGTCCTAGTCGAACATTATCTAACACGGAAAGATCTTTAAAAAGCCTAATATTTTGAAAGGTGCGGGCCATGCCCAGGCGTGTAATATTGTGAGGTTTTAAATCATTTAAAGGCTTGTCATCTAAGATCATTTTCCCGTCCGAGGGACGATAAACCCCGGTAAGCATATTAAAAACAGTCGTTTTTCCAGCGCCATTGGGACCAATGAGCCCCACGAGTTCATTTTTTTGAAGCTGCAAGTTAAAATTAGAAACAGCCACAAGACCTGCAAATCGCATGGTGAGAGAAATTGTTTCAAGAAGGGATCTCTGATCCAGTGTGCTCATGGGCTTTTTTTCCTTTTTAAGAAAGGTAAAACATCAGAAAGTTCTTTGTTTCCAAAAAGTCCTTGGGGGCGCGTGAGCATGAGTGTTAAGAGAAGAAGAGGGTAAATCACCATTCGAAAATCTGTCCTGGTGAATTCCTGAAGGGGGCGCAGAGCTTCTGGCAGAATGGTTGTGATGACAGCTGCCACAATGGCGCCTGAAATAGACCCCATTCCTCCTAGAACAACGATAATGATGGCTTCAAAAGATTTAATAAAGGTAAAAGAGCTAGGATTTAAATATCCAATAAAATGAGCGAAGAGTCCTCCTGCAATCCCTGCAAAAAAAGAGCTTAATACAAACGCTTTTACTTTATATCGAGTAATTGGAATTCCGATGGATTCAGCTGCGATTTCATCTTCTCGAATGGAAAGAAGCGCTCTTCCATGAGAAGAGCCAAGCAGCCGAAAGCTAACCATAACGACAGCCACAGCAAAAAAATAAATCCAAAAAAAGTTAGACCAAGCAGGAATTCCCGTAAAGCCGCGGGCTCCTCCAATAAAATCGAGATTTAAAATAATAACTCGAATAATTTCTCCAAATCCTAAAGTAACAATCCCTAAATAATCTCCTCGTAGATGAAGAGAGGGAAGGCCTACGAGATATCCAAAAAGAGCTGCGCCGAGCCCTCCTAAAAGAAGAGAGGCAACAAAAAGAGCATTCTGGAAAAAAAGAGAAAGTATAGTATTATCAGACGGAAAAAGAGAGAGTAGGGGCATTAAAACATAAAAACTAATTGCTGCAGAGACGTACCCTCCGACAGCCATAAATCCAGCATGGCCAATGGAAAACTGACCTGTAATTCCATTAATAATGTTGAGACTCACCCCCATAATGATATTGATGCCACAATAAATTAAAATCATAAAAAGATAGGGATTCATCATTGCGGGGACAATAAAATTTCCCAAAAACAGAAGGATTGAAATAATGAGGAAAGTAAGGATCTGTTTTTTCATACTTTTTCTGATGTTGATTTTCCAAAAAGTCCTGTGGGTTTAACCAGGAGGATAACAATAAGCAGAAAAAATGCGAGGGCATCTCTGTAAGTGGATGAAAAATATCCTACGACCATTTCTTCAGAAAGTCCCATAATGAGGGCCCCCACAATAGCGCCAGGAACGCTTCCAATCCCTCCTAATACGGCTGCAACAAAAGCTTTGAGCCCAAATAAAACGCCCATGAGAGGATCAATCCGAGGATAGGCAAGTCCCACTAAAATGCCTGCAGCTGCAGCCAAAGCTGAACCTAAAACAAAGGTAAAACTAATGATGCGATCAATGTCGATTCCCATGAGTGATGCATTTTCATGATGGAAAGAAACAGCTTGCATCGCTTTTCCCGTTTTGGTGTGAAATATAATATATTGAAGAAGCGCCATGAAACTTAAAGAAACTACGATAATAATCACTTGAAAATTGCTAATGCTGATGTCACCGATTCGGAAAAGTTCGGCACGTTGAATAAGTTCTGGAAAAAATTTAGGATCAGCCCCAAAAAGAATTTGTCCCCCATTTTCTAATAAGAGAGAGACTCCAATAGCAGTGATCAAGAGATTGAGTCTAGGCATTTTACGAAGAGGACGGTAGGCAAATCGTTCAATGGTAAATCCTAATAGAGCGCAGGCCGCCATGGCTAAGAAAAGAATGATGAGCGCTCCAATGACAGAAGGGGTATAAGCAAATCCTAACCAGCGAGCAAAATAGAAACCAAAAAATGTACTCATCATATAGACATCGCCGTGGGCGAAATTGATGAGCTTTAGGATGCCATAAACCATGGTGTATCCAATGGCCACAAGCCCATAGATACTTCCAAGGGAGATACCGTTAATTAAATGCTGTACGAATTCTTCCAAATTTAAGGATTAACCGTTTCGACAAATTTAAATTGTTTATTTTTAACTTCGAGAACAACGGCAGCTTTTTCAGCATCACGATTGTCATTAAAACTAATGATACCTGTGACAGCTTGAAAATTTTTCGTTTCAGCCAATGCAACTCGAATTTCTTGTGGTGTTTGATTTGGAGTGCGTTTTAGAGCGTCAATCAAAACTAAAGCAGCATCATATCCCATGGCTGCGAGTCCATCAGGAACCGAGCCGTAGACTTTTTTGTATTTTTCGACAAAATCTAAAACCCGAGGATCTTGACTTTCTGCTGTGTAGTGATTGCTAAAGAAAGAATTATCGAGAGCAGTGCCAGCAATTTCTGTGAGTCGTTCAGAATCCCATCCGTCGCCCCCTAAGAGAGGAACTTTGATAGACAATTCTTTGGCTTGGCGAGCGATGAGGCCTACTTCCGTGTAGTAGCCGGGAACAAAAATGGCATCTACATTTTTAGATCGAATGGCTGTGAGTTGTGCTTTAAAATCGATATCGCCAGCGGTATAAGAAAGATCGGCCACAACTTTTCCACCGTTTCCTTCAAATGTTTTTGTGAAAAATTCTGCAAGCCCCACACTGTAGTCGCTTTTTACATCGCGTAAAACAGCAACTTTCTTTGCTTTTAAAGTTCGCGTTGCAAAATTGGCCATGACTTGTCCTTGGAAGGGATCGATAAAGCAGGTTCTAAAAATATAATCTCCCACTTGTGTCACTTTGGGATTGGTTGAAGAAGGTGTGACCATGGGGATTTTGTAACGTTGGGCAATCGGGGCTCCTGCTAAAGAGCGAGAACTGGCGACTTCTCCTAAAAGAGCAACTACTTTATCTGAAGTAATTAATTTTGTAACAGCTGAGGCTGCTTCTTCGGGTTTTCCTTGGTCATCCACAGTGATGACCTTTAATTTTTTACCGTTTAAGCCTCCTTGATTATTAAAGGCATCAATGGCTAGCATAATTCCATTGTGAGTGGATGTGCCAAAGGTAGCTTCGGAACCAGTGAGCGAGCCATATTCACCGATTTTAATAATATTTTTATCTTCTTTTTTACTGCACTGTGTAAAAGAAAAAAGAAAAATAAATGCGAGAAAAGTATACGAAATGAACTTGAAATGTTTCATGTTTTCCTCCCTTGTGGAAATGATAAATTTGTCTAGTAAAATTGAATCGAACCTAGCAAAACCATTTTGGAAAGTCAAACGTGATTTAGGTTGACACTGAGAGTTTTTTTACATTAAAGTGCCCTTGGTTCTATGGCCTCGTATCAAAAAATTAGTCCACCTAAAACAGGCGAAAAAATAAAGATAAATGCTGATAAAACTCTCTCAGTTCCTGATTTTCCTATACTTCCTTTTATAGAAGGGGATGGAACAGGCCCTGATATTTGGGCGGCTTCCGTGCGTGTTTTTGATGCAGCGGTTCAAAAAGCTTTTGGTGGTAAAAAAAAGATTGTCTGGTTTGAGGTTTTTGCAGGCCAAAAAGCCAAAGATAAATATGGGGATTGGTTGCCTGAGGATACCCTTATGGCCATTCGAGAATTTAATATTGCGATTAAAGGGCCACTCACCACTCCTGTAGGAGAGGGAATCCGCAGTTTAAATGTGGCGATGAGACATATTTTTGATTTATATGCCTGTGTCCGGCCTGTACGATATTTTCAAGGGGTGCCGGCTCCTGTTAAAAATCCAGAAAAATTAAATCTCGTTATTTTCCGGGAGAATACTGAAGATGTTTATGCCGGGATCGAGTGGAAAGCGGGAACTGCTGAAGCCAAAAAAGTTTGGGAATTCTTAACCAAAGAAATGAAAGCCAATATTCGGCCTGAGTCTGGGATTGGGATTAAACCTATGTCTGCATTTGGTTCCAAGCGGCTGGTGCGACGTGCCATTCAGTACGCACTTAAAAATAAAAAAGAGAGCGTCACCTTGGTCCACAAAGGCAATATTATGAAGTTTACAGAAGGAGCCTTCCGAGAATGGGGATATGAACTAGCGAAAGAAGAGTTTTCAGCTCAAACCGTTACAGAAGAAATGCTCTATAGTGAGTTTAAAGGAAAAATGCCTACCGGAAAACTCCTTATTAAAGATCGAATTGCAGATCAAATGTTTCAGCAAATACTCTTGCGGCCTGATGAATATAGTGTCGTAGCTCTCCCCAATTTAAATGGAGATTATCTTTCAGATGCAGCCGTGGCTCAGGTGGGGGGGCTTGGTCTAGCACCTGGAGCCAACATTGGAGATGACTGTGCCGTGTTTGAAGCCACTCATGGAACGGCTCCGAAATATGCGGGACAAGACAAAGTAAATCCGGGTTCTGTGATTTTATCCGGAGTGATGATGTTTGAACATTTGGGCTGGCAAAAGGCTGCTGATGTGATTGTAAAAGCTTTAGAAAAAACAATCTCTCAAAAAAGAGTGACCTACGATTTAGAAAGAAGCATGAGTGGTGCAAAACTTTTAAAATGTTCTGAATTTGGGTCGGCCATCATCGATAATATGTAATGGGTAAGCAGTAAGGAGTCTTCGTATGCCAAGACAAAAAAATAAAATTACGATTGTTGGATCTGGAAATGTCGGAGCTACGGCTGCTCATTGGGCAGTCACCAAAGAACTGGGAGATGTGGTTCTTATAGATATTGTAGAGGGGATTCCTCAAGGAAAAGGGCTCGATCTTTTTGAATCAACCCCTGTGGAAGGAAGCGATTGTCGAATCTTAGGGACGAACGATTATAAGGACACTAAAGATTCTGATGTGGTGGTCATTACAGCAGGGCTTCCTAGAAAACCTGGAATGAGCCGAGATGATTTGCTTTTTAAAAATGCGGAGATTGTAAAACTCGTCACGCAATCTGTGGTGAAGTATTCTCCGAATGCAGTTTTGGTGATTGTATCTAATCCTTTAGATGCCATGGCCTATGTGGCTAAGAAAGTGAGTGGATTTCCTAAAGGTCGCGTGATGGGGATGGCAGGGGTGTTAGATACGGCCAGGTTTCGGACTTTTATAGCAGAGGCACTCAATGTTTCTGTTCGAGATGTCACAACGTTAGTTTTGGGAGGGCATGGAGATGAAATGGTCCCTTTTCCAAGACTGACGACTGTGGGAGGCGTGCCGCTGACAGAGCTTTTGCCTCAAGATAAAATTCAAAAACTTGTGGATCGTGCACGTCAAGGTGGGGCTGAGATTGTAAATCTCCTTAAAACGGGGAGTGCCTACTATGCTCCTGGGGCATCTGTCATTGAAATGGTTGAAAGTATTTTAAAAGATAAAAAAAGAATTTTACCCTGTGCTGCGTATTTAGAGGGAGAATATGGATTTAAGGGGATTTATTTAGGGGTCCCCGCCAAACTTGGAGCTAATGGAGTTGAGCAAGTGATGGAATTTAAACTAACGGATGACGAACAAAAGGCTCTCACTAAATCTGCAGATTCTGTTAAAGATTTAATAGGAAAATTAAAATTGTGAAGATTCACGAATATCAGGCAAAAGAGATTCTCTCCCAATATCAAGTCGCTGTTCCTTTGGGGAAAGTGGCCCATACACCCGAGCAAGCTAAAAGTATTGCCCGGGAAGTAGGAGGCAATCTTTGGGTGGTCAAAGCTCAGATTCATGCGGGTGGCCGAGGGAAAGGGGGAGGCGTAAAATTAGCGCGTTCCTTAGAAGAAGTAGAAGAATTTGCACGAACGATGATTGGAATGACTCTTGTGACCTATCAAACAGGTCCGGAAGGGATCAAAGTTAATAAAGTTTTAATCGAAAAAGGACATGCTTTAGATAAAGAGTACTATTTAGCACTGGTTTTGGACCGTTCTGCAGAAAAAATTTCAGTTATTTGTAGTCCCGAGGGGGGAGTTTCTATTGAAGAAGTAGCCAAAAAGACTCCCGAAAAAATTTTTAAAGATACGGCAGAGACCTTAGAAGGGTTTAAGCCAGACCAACTCAAAGCGCTCGCCCAAAAAATGGGGTTTTCAGGAGACGTTCAAATCCAATTTCAAGCGATTGTTGCAGCTCTCTATAAAACATTTGTTGAAAAAGATGCATCGCTTTTAGAAATTAATCCCTTGGTCTCCACCAAAGAAGGAAAGTTATTGGCGTTAGATGCAAAAATTAATTTTGATGACAATGCTTTGTATCGTCATCCTGAAATTGAAACTCTTCGAGATTTTAATGAAGAAGATCCCAAAGAGGTGGAGGCTTCAAAATTTAATTTAAGTTACATTCATCTAGACGGAAATATTGGATGTATGGTCAATGGGGCGGGACTTGCCATGTCTACAATGGATATTATTAAGCTTGCTGGCGGGGAGCCTGCAAACTTTTTGGATGTGGGAGGCGGAGCCACGCAAGAAAAAGTGATGGAAGCGTTCAAACTTATTTTATCTGATAAAAATGTGAAAGCAGTGATGGTCAATATTTTTGGTGGTATTATGCGATGCGATATTATTGCGCGAGGGATTTTAGATGCCGTGAAACATGTAAATATCAATGTCCCTTTGGTGGTTCGCCTGGAAGGAACCAATGTGGATGAGGGGAGAAAAATTTTAAAAGATTCTGGACTTAAAATTATTTCGGCTACAACGATGAAAGATGCAGCCCAAAAAGCAGTGAGGGCGATCCAATGAGTATTTTAGTCAATAAAAATAGTAAAGTGATCGTTCAGGGGTTAACAGGGAAGGAAGGAACTTTCCATGCCAGGCAGTGTGTGGCGTATGGGACAAAAGTAGTGGCAGGAGTAACGCCCGGGAAGGGTGGGGAATCTGTGGATGGCATTCCTGTTTTTAATTCTGTTAAAGAAGCCAAAGAAAAAACAGGTGCTAATGTGTCTATGATCTTTGTTCCTCCCAGATTTGCTGCGGCTGCGATTCGAGAAGCTACCGATGCAGAACTTGATTTAGTCATTTGTATTACCGAAGGAATTCCAGCGCTTGATATGCTGAAGACCAAACAAATGTTAAAAAAACAAAATAAAACGAGACTTGTGGGCCCCAACTGTCCAGGGGTGATTACTCCAGGGGAATGTAAAATTGGAATTATGCCAGCACATATTCATAAAAAAGGAAAAGTAGGGGTGATTTCTAGAAGTGGAACATTGACTTATGAAGCTGTGGATCAACTTACGCATTTGGGGTTGGGACAATCGACGTGTATTGGAATTGGCGGAGACCCAGTGATTGGAACACAGTTTGTGGATTTATTAGCTCTTTTTGAAAAAGATCCTGAGACTGAAGCAATTGTGATGATTGGAGAGATTGGGGGATCTGCGGAAGAAGAAGCAGCCGAGTTTATTAAAAAGAATGTTTCAAAACCTGTGATTGGATTTATTGCAGGGATGACTGCGCCCGAAGGAAAACGGATGGGACATGCTGGGGCTATTATTGCGGGGGGCAAGGGAACAGCGAAAGAAAAAATTGCAGCGTTAAAAGCGGCAGGCGTGCATATCTCCCAAAGCCCAGCGGATATAGGGGAGACGGTAGCGAAGGTTTTAGGGAGGTAACTATGGTGGAGAAGACATTATCGATTATTAAACCGGATGCTGTGGAACGAAATTTAATTGGAACAATTATCGCAAAATTTGAAAAAGAAGGCTTTAAGGTTTTAGCGATGAGACTTCATCATTTAACCAAAGATGAAGCCAAAGATTTTTATATCGAACACAAAGAGAAACCTTTTTATAATAGCTTGGTCGAATATATGACTTCCGGTCCTGTGGTTTTGATGGTCTTAGAGCGAGAAGCTGCCATTGCTAAAAATAGAGAAGTGATGGGAGCTACCAATCCCAAAAATGCTGCTCCAGGGACCATCCGCGCTCAACATGCTTTGAGTATGGAGAAAAATTCTGTCCACGGCTCCGATTCTCCCTCTTCTGCCGCCCGCGAAATCGAATTCTTCTTTTCAGACCTAATTCGGTGTTGTTAGAAACTTTTTATTTGAGCAAAGAATTTTTAATGGGGTTTTAAAATCATCAAGGTAGAAGTGTCATGATGACAATTTCCAAAAAAGAATTTTATAGCTCCACATTTATGTTGCCGTCCCATAGGACCACTTTCTTGCCACAAAACAGTGTATTTATTTTTCAAAAAGTCTGGAAATACAAACTGGCTAAATACGAATCGAATACCTAGAAGACTTGCTTCTTGAGGAATTTTCATTTTTTCTTGCAAAAATGATTTATTCTTTAGCCACCCTTGTCTTTGACTATAAATTAAAACTACGGGATCAGGAACATCTTGGATCATCAAAATCTTATCTGTAGGATTAGAATATAGAGCTAATTTTTTACCTAAAACTTTACCAGAGCTATCATATCGCAAGAGTTTATATGCCTGGCCTAGTGATAAACAAAACAAAACTGTTAAGATGGTTACCAAGATACTTCGTTTCAAGTATTTCAGTTTTCCAAAAATATACACCGTTCCACTCGAAGCAAGGATGACCAAAAAGGGGATAAACTTCACTTGATAATACTCATGATTGTGGTGGCCCACAGTAAAAATGCCCATAGAAAGAACCATCATGAGTAATGAAGATACTAAAAAAAGATCACGAAAATTTAATAAAATACCTATAATAAAAAAACCAAAACCAATATATGTAAGAATATATTGAGAAAAACGAGTGAACATAATTTCATAGTAAAAGGGGCTATCCCATAAATATAGCTTCCACATTCCCCAGTGCCAATTCTCATAATTTTGATGCATCGTAATGGGATTTTCTACAGCCGTTAAAGAATACCTAAGCCATAGATATGGAATAATAATTGGTAAAATAAAAAAACAGATCATACGAAAGTTTATTTTTGGCGCATGCTTCCACCAGTAAAAAAGTAAAGGAAGAAAAAGAAAAACTCCATAATAACGAAAAGCTGGAGTAGCAATGCCACACAAAAGAGCTGCCCAATAATACCCATAACGTTTAGTATTAAAATATTGGGAAATAAAGTACAACGTACCTAGGAAAGATGATAACATCCCCATTTCTGCCAAAAATTGAGTAGAATATGTAAGAAGGAGCGGAGCATTTCCCCAGAAAACAAGTGTCCACCAAGCTATGTTTTCTCCATAGTGTCCAGAGGTAAATCGGTATAGAAGAACTGTTCCTAATAGAAAAAAAATAAAACTCAGAACACGGCCAATAAAAAGATTGTCTGTATTGATGAGCTTCATAACTACGGCTGCTAAAAGATGAAAAAGAGGAAAGTCTTCTACCCATGGATAGGGAGGATTTAAATCGGCCTGAGATGACAAATGCTCAGGAATAAAACTGACTTTGCTTTGAAAAATATTCAAATGCTGTTTTTTTAAATTTCTAGAAAGATCTATTTGAAAAGCTTCCTTGGTATTCCATACAGGAAGCTGGATTGCATATAGTCGAATGAGAAGAGTAAAAACAAAGAAAATACTAATTGTCCACTTAGAGAAGCAATCCATAAAATCCTAATCTGAGCTTGAATATGAAGGTAAAAAAGGAATTTTCAAAATTGCCTCCAGAACTATTTTTCTAGAAATTTTAGATTTTCCATTAGAGCGATTAGAAAATATGATAGGGATTTCTTTAACTTTAAACTTTTGCTTATGTGTTTTGTAGGTCAATTCAATTTGAAAACAATATCCTTCGGAGTGAACAGAATCTAAATCAATTGATCTTAAGACTTTTGAACTAAAGCACTTAAATCCTCCAGTTAAATCTTTATAAGGCAGTCTTAGTAAAATTTGAGAATATAAACTCCCTCCTTTGCTGAGAATGCGTCTCATAAGGCTCCAGTTTTCAATATCTCCCCCCTCAATGTAGCGAGAGCCCAATACGAGATCGTTTGTTTGAATGGCTTTCAAGAAATCTGGCAAATACTTGGGATTATGGGATAGGTCTGCGTCCATTTCAAAAAAATAGTCATAATCTCTTTCTAGCCCCCATTTAAAACCTCTAAGGTAGGCACTTCCAAGTCCTAATTTCTGAGGGCGTTCTATAAGATAAATTTGAGGCGTTGTTTTTTGGAGTTCTTTAATAATGGTGGCAGATTGATCAGGAGAATTATCATCAATAAATAAAATGTCCGTGGTTGGTAGGTAGTAAAATATTTCTGAGACTAAGAATTTTATATTTTCTTTCTCATTGTAAGTGGGAATAACAATGAGAGTTTTCATTTGTTCTGATAGAAAGTTTTTATTTTTGAAACAACATATGCCTGTTGTTCGAAAGTTAGTTCTGGATACAAAGGTAGAGCTACAGATTGAGCACATGTTTTTTCAGCAACAGGGAAATCCCCTTGGTGATAGTTTAGATTTTTAAAACAATCTAAATGTGGAAGGGGGATTGGAAAGTGGTTTCCTGTTTGAATGCCTTCTTTTTCCAAGTATTCTATGAGCTCGTTTTTATACTCCGACAAAATAACATAAAGATGGTAGACATGTTTAGCGTAAGAGGCTGTTTGGGGAAGGGTGATTTTATCTAATAAATTATTTTCTTCAAAAAGTGCATAATAGGTTTGAGCTTTTTCTCTTCTTTTTTGATTCCACTCATCGATATGAGGGAATTTAACATTTAAAATAGCCGCAGCGATCGAAGAAAGTCTGGCATTCATTCCAATTTTTTTATGTTGATAGGTTTTGGGGTATTCTCCATGAGTTCTATATTCCCTGGCGGAAATAAAATGACTTTCATTTTTGGCAAATAGCATCCCTCCATCGCCATAAGTGCCTAAGTTTTTTGAAGGATAAAAACTTAAACATCCAAAATCTCCCATGGAACAGGTTTTGCGTCCTTTGTATTCTGCTCCAATAGCTTGGCAGGCATCTTCAATGACATAGAGATGATGTTTTTTTGCAATCTTCAAAATAGGATCCATGTCTGCGCAGTGTCCAAAAATATGTACAGGGATAATGGCTTTGGTTTTAGGAGTAATAGCAGCTTCTATTTTAGCAGGATCAATACAATATGTTTTAGGATCAATATCAACAAAAACAGGTTTTGCTTTTAAAAAAGAAATAACTTCAGCTGTTGCAAAAAAGGAAAGGGGAGTTGTAATAACTTCATCCTCAGGCTCTATTTCGATCGTTAAAAGGGCAAGGAGGAGTGCATCTGTTCCAGAAGAGTTGCCTAGGGCATAAGGGATATTGCAGTAGTGAGCTAAGTCTTTTTCAAGTTTTTCAACTTCTGGACCTAAGACATACGTGCCTTTGTCTAAAACATCTTGAATGGCTTTTTGTATCGTTGAACGAAGGGGTTCATATTGTTTTTTTAAATCAATAATGGGGACATTCATGCCAAGATCCTCCTTTTAAAATAATCTAGAGATCGTTTCAATCCTTCTTCTAGATTCACTTTAGGTTCCCAGTTTAAAATTTTCTTTGCAAGCGCTATATCAGGTTGTCGTATTTTGGGGTCATCTATAGGCAAAGGTTTAAATACGAAAGGGCTTTTACTTTGAGTAGTTTGAATAATTTTATCGGCCATTTGTTTAATCGTCATTTCTATAGGGTTTCCTATGTTAACAGGATATACATAATTGGAAAGAAATAGTTTATAGATGCCCTCTATCAGGTCGTCTACATAACAAAAGCTTCTTGTTTGATTTCCATCTCCAAAAAGTGTGATCTCCTCTCCTTTTAAAGCCTGAGTCATAAACGTAGGGATGGCTCTCCCATCATCAAGGCGTTGTCTGGGGCCATAGGTATTAAATATTCGTACAATCCGCGTTTTTAATCCGTGTGTTCTGTGATACGCCATGGTCATGGCTTCTAAAAATCTTTTGGCTTCATCATAACATCCCCTGGGGCCAATGGGATTTACATTTCCCCAATAGTCTTCTTTTTGAGGATGCACTAAAGGATCTCCATAGACTTCAGAAGTTGAGGCCAAAAGGATCGTGGCGTTTTTAGCCTTGGCCAGACCTAAAGCATTATGTGTTCCTAGGGCTCCTACCTTTAAAGTAGGAATTGGGATTTTTTGATAATCTATAGGACTTGCAGGAGAAGCAAAGTGAAAGATAGCATCTACAGGGCCTTCAATATAGATATGTTTTGTAACATCGTGTTCTATGAAATTAAAATGAGGATTGTTTTTTAAATGAGCAATATTATCAGGACTACCTGTTATGAAATTGTCAATACAGGTTACATGATAGTCGTGTTTTAGGAGATAATCGCACAAGTGGGAGCCTAAGAAACCTGCCCCTCCTGTGACCACCGCATGTTTCATGCCCATCTCTCCCTTTTTGATTCATACTGCGTTCTCGGTCGTCGGGCTCCTCGACGTACCAGTAAGTACGCCTGCGTCGCCCTCCTCCCTGCGGCCTTGTCTGAATCAAAAATTGAGAGCTGGGTTATCTGGGGCATCTTAAACCAATCCCTTCATAGTGGAATCCCTGTTTTTTTAGTTCTAGGGGATTAAACAAATTTCTTCCATCAAAAATAATGGGCTGTTTCATTAAGGTTTTCATTTTAGAAAAGTTAGGTTTTCTAAATTCATTCCATTCCGTTAAAATCAAAAGAGCATCCGTGTTTTTAAGACAGGTATAGCTATCCTCGCAGTATTCAATGTGATTTTCAAAAATATGTTTAGCATTCTCCATAGCTATGGGATCATATGCTTTTACTTTTGTTTTGATGCTTAATAATTTTTTGATGACGGAGACGGCGGGAGCTTCTCTCATGTCATCTGTATTGGGTTTAAAAGAGAGCCCCCAAATGGCAATGGTTTTTTCTTTAAGAGACTCTCCGAAATGTTTAAAAAGTTTATTAAAAAGAATTTCTTTTTGTTTGTGATTTGCTTCTTCAACAGCTTCTAAAATTTTTAATTTCTTTTGATAGTGTTGAGAGCTGGCTATCAAAGCTTGAACATCTTTGGGAAAGCAGCTTCCTCCATACCCTGTCCCCGGATATAGAAATTTAGTACCAATACGTGAATCAGTGATCATAGCATGTCTTACATGTTCAATGTTGGCTCCAGTCATTTCACATAAATTGGCTATTTCATTGATAAATGAAATTTTGGTAGCAAGAAAGGAATTACAAGCATATTTTGAAAGTTCCGCACTCATATTATCCATGACTAAAATAGGATTCCCAGATCGGACAAAGGGTCCATAAAGCTCTTTCATGACCTGGATGGCTTCTTGGCTTTCTGCACCAATAACAACCCGTTCCGGTTTTAAAAAATCTTCGATAGCATTTCCTTCTTTAAGAAATTCTGGATTAGAAATAATATCAAAGGAGAGAGAAGCATATTGACGAATAGCAGTGGATACTTTTTGATAAGTTCCTAGAGGTACTGTGCTTTTTAATACAATATATTTATGCTCATTCATGGTTTGGGCAATGGTTTCTGCAGTCGCATCAGGGTTAAACAGGTA
>JACPSU010000111.1 GCA_016193105.1 Deltaproteobacteria bacterium
AGATCTCCTCTGGCAATCATAATGCCATCAGAAACTTCTAAAATTTCATCAAAATGATCAATGGCTTCTCGCTTTTCAATCTTTGCAATAATGCCTATTTTTTTAGATTTGGGAATTCTCTTTCGAAGTTCTAAAATATCGTGGCTACTCCTAACAAAGGAGAGAGCAATAAAATCGACATCTTTTCGAATTCCAAAGGCAAGATCCTTTTTATCTTTCAGAGTTAAAGACGTTCCCGTGGTTTTTACATAAGGGATATTGACTCCCTTATGTTCCTTCAAAATTCCTCCATTCACCACTCGACATTCAATCACATGTCCCTTAGACCTTAAGACCTTAAGTTCAATAAGGCCATCATCAATGAGAATAGGATTCCCACTTTTTAAAAGCTTCGGTAATGGCTGAAAAGGAACAGAAATTATCTCTTCTGTCCCCATCACGTCCTTGGTTGTAATTAAAAGCCGTTGCCCACGTTTCAGTTCTACTTCTTTATTTTCTAACTCTCCGGTACGAAGCTTAGGCCCTTGAAGGTCTTGAATAATAGGAATAAATTTTTTCAATCTATGGCTTTTCTCCCGAATGGTTCGAATCACACGATCATAAATGGAATAGTCCCCATGGGAAAAATTAAGACGTACTACGTCCATTCCCGTTTGAATGAGATTTTCAATCGCTCCTGGAGAAAACGTCGCTGGCCCTAGTGTGCAAACAATCTTTGCTCTACGTACCCACTGTATATTCATAAGTTTTTATATAACTTCTAAAAAAATTGCTTAATTTTTAATATTAAAGTACCTTATTTTGAAAAGTTTTAAAAGAAATTAAATTTTATAACTATGAATTTAAAATACATAAAAGCTGTTGATTATTGGATAGGAATCCCTCTTTGTTTCCTACTCTCCTCCTTAAACAGGCTCATTAAATTTAAAGATAGACTCAAGAGCAACCCCTTAAAAACCCCAAATAAAATATTATTTATTTTGCTCTCTGAAATGGGGGTGGCCATTGCTACTTATCCCACCATTATGGAGACTAAAAAAAAATTCCCACATGCTGTTTTCTATTTTTTAACCTTTGAAAAAAATCGTAGCTGCATAGAAGCTTTAAAAATTATTACCCCAGAAAACATACTGACCATTCGCAGCTCATTTCTTTTCCTATTTATAAAAGATACTCTCTATACCCTATTTAAATTATATGCCAAGAATATAAGCCTCGTTTTTGATTTTGAATTATTTTCTCGTTATTCTACAATTATTTCTTATTTAACTCGAGCTCCAAAAAGAATTGGATTTCATAAGTTCACAATGGAAGGGCTTTACCGAGGAAACTTAATGACGCATAAAGTCCAATATAATCCCCACCAACATATGAGCAAAAACTTTCTTTTGTTTTTAGAAAACCTGGATGCTTCCCAAAATAATTCCCCAATGGTATCCAGAACGATCAATCATAGCCGTATCCAAGTTCCACATATTATGTCCACTCCAGAGAATATATTAAAATTGAAAGAAAAATTGAAAAAACTCAACTCGGAAATTACTCAAGCCCAAACTATTCTTCTTTTCAACATTAGTGGCGGAATTTTACCCCTACGCACATGGCCCCTGAAGTATTTTATTCACTTGTCAAAAATTTTATTAGAATCAGAAAAAAACTTTCTCATTTTAATAGGCGATCAAGAATCAAAAAAAGAAAATGAAGCCCTGCTGAAAGCTCTTGAACATCATCCTCGATGTTTAGATTTAAGCAATCAAACAAGTTTTGAGGAAGTACTGACTCTCTATGATATTGCGCACATTTTGATCTCCAATGATAGTGGCCCTGCTCATTTTGCTTCTTTAAAACCCCACCTAAAAACATTTGTTCTTTTTGGGCCAGAAACGCCTATTTTATATTCTCCTATGGGTTCTAATATCACTCCTCTATATGCTCACTTTTCCTGCTCCCCATGCTTTAGTGCTTTCAACCACCGTACCAGTTATTGCACCGATAACAAATGCCTCCAGGCAATCTCACCAGAATATGTATATTCATTCGTTCAAACAGAGTTGAATAAAGCTCAATATGCTTGATACGCTGCACTGAATGAGTTTTTCAAGAACCACAGCTCTTCTTCAAATATAGTTCTTAAATCAACAATGAACCTATTTTTTTGGATTCTCCCAATCACAGAAAGCTGAGACGAACCAGGAGAACGAAGATTTTTTTCAAATCGTAATAATTGCTCTTTAGGCAGATCAAAAGAAAGAATAATAGTTGGAACTTCAAGCCTCGGGAAAGCCCCTCCCCCTATTTTTGACATGGCCTCTTCAATATGAATTGAATCTAGAGGGAATTCCTTTTCCAGATCACATTTTAATTTTTCTGCCCTTATTCTTAATACTTCCTGCGGTGTTGTATAAAGCTTTAAAAAAGGGATTTCTGCTTCAGGATGATCTAAAAAATAATGTCTCAAGGTTTCCTCTAAGGTTGCTAAAACAAGTTTATCTATTCGCAAGGCTCGATAGAGCGGATTTTGCTTAATCAAAGAAATCCATTTTTTCTTCCCCACAATTAAACCAGACTGTGGCCCTCCTAAAAGTTTATCGCCACTAAAGGTCATGAGATCAACTCCTGCTCTTACACAGTCTGAAATGACAGGTTCTCCTTCTAGCCCCGGCCATGGCCTTAAAAGACCACTTCCAGCGTCAAAAAGAAGTACTTTTTTCCTACGACGCGCTAAAGAAGATAACTCTTCTAACGAAACTTCTTCTGTAAATCCAACAATGTCAAAGTTACTCTTATGGACTTTAAGAATAAGAGGAGTGTTTTTATCTAGAGCTTTTTCGTAATCAGACACCTTCGTTTTGTTGGTTGTTCCAACTTCTTTGAGCAGCGCTCCACTTTTTTCTAAAATATCAGGCAAACGAAAAGAACTTCCGATCTCAACCAGTTCGCTTCTGGAAACAACTGTTTTTTGCTGAAAAGACAAACTGTTTAAACAAAGAAATAGCGCCGCAGCATTATTATTAACCACACAGGCTGCTTCAGCTCCTGTTAAAAGACAAAGAAGACCTTCTACAGCATCATTTCGATCTCCTCGAGATGCTTTTTCTAGATTAAATTCCAATGTGCTATAGCCGCCAGCAACTTCAGTCACCCGTGCCAGCGCTTTTTTAGAAAGAGGGGCACGCCCCAAATTGGTGTGAATTAAAACGCCCGTAGCATTGATGACTCGTTTGAAAGAAGCAGACTCTAAAGAAGAAAGTTTTTGTAAAATTTCTTGATGAATTTCTTTGAGCACAATAGGAGACTGTTCTCTATAAACTTGGGATCTCACATCCTCTAAGACTAAACGAATAATTCCCACCACTTGCTTTTGATCTAATTTTTGTGAAGCCATTTGAATAGGAGGATGCTTTAAAAGCTCATGAACAGAAGGAATATCGCGCAATGATTTCATCATCGATAGAGAATATTATTAAATAAGTAGTGTTTTAAAAATTTCGGTATTGAATATTCTGAAGACCGTCGCGCAGGACGAGCGGGCACGGTTCCGCTGAAAGCGGAGAGCGAGTCCGAGCGCGAGCGCGATTTCCTCGCAGGGGAAATCGATAGCGTGTCTGAAGAATATTCAATGCCGAAATTTTCCATACACATCTTATTAAATGAGTCCCCTATGAAAATCAATGTTTATTGCCTGCGAAACTCTTTACACACAGCCATCATAAATTTGGCACAATTTTACCCTAAATGACACTATGCTGCCATATGATCACACTTGAGCACTCTTTTATAACCCATTAAAATTACTCACTATTTAATTTATATCTCCATTTTGACGCACCTTGGCATAAAATCTGCTTCATTTAGAGTTAAGATGCGATTTCTTCACAGCTTTCAGGCACAAACTTTAAGAGAGGGGTTCAAAAATACGCCTTGGGCAGGGCTAAGGACCCTTCTTCCTTTTTCAGTGAAACCCGCAACAAAAAAAGATATCCATTGGATGCGAAAATTTTGGCATACAGGAATGATCGTGGTTACGTGTTATCTTTATGCCAAAGTTTTCCCTACTCGACAAAGCGCTCTTCTGGCCTGGCTCATCATTGGGGGACCTTTTCTTCTCTTAGATCTCTTAAGAATAAAAATTCGTCCACTCAATGTACTGATTATTTCTCTATTTAGTCCTCTGATGAGAAAAAAAGAATTATTCTCTCCCAGCGCTACCACTCCTTTTCTGTTATCGAGCTTCATCGTTATTGCTCTTTTTCCCAAACCCATTGCGATTGTTTCTATGCTTTGCTTAGCCTTTGGAGATGTCGCAGCATGTATGATTGGGCTTCGATTTGGCAAAGACAAACTATTCCAAAATAAATCTCTTCAAGGATCTATTGCCTGTTTTGTTGTTTGTTTTCTTTTGACGCTGGCGTTTTTAATTGCACACCGAATTTCTTCTAACAATATTGCCGTGATTGCTTTGGTGGGAGGATTGGCGGCAACCTTAGGAGAACTCATCGCCGTTAAACCTCTAGATGACAACTTTACCATTCCTGTAGTTACAGCTTCACTACTTTATCCAGTTTTATTACTTCTCAGTAACTTCTAACTATTCTTGGGGTAAGACAAACGTTGTGGGCCCTTGATATTGATGAGCCAACTCTTTTCCATCAAAAGTAAGCTTCAAACCATGGGCTTCGGAAACAAAAAAACGAATAACTTTCTTAGCCTGTAATTCTAAAGATTTGCCACCCTTTAAACTCATTTGTTTAGGAGGATCCGAATCTATTTGCACTTTAAGCCAAATATCTTGAGAGGCCTGAAATAAAATTTTATGCCCCTTTCCTACTCCTTCAGAATCTTTTTCTGAAGGAAGGGGCTGCTCTTGAGAAGTTTGAGCCCCTTGTAAAGGTTCCATTTTTTTAGAGCCGTGAAAAAGGAGAGAAACAAGGATCACCAGCACAACAAAAATAATGGTTGCAGAAACAACAATAAAGTTTTTTCCCTGATAAAAAGGAGGGGAAGGAATTTTAATCGTTTGTTGAAAAGAAACTTCTGAAGAAGTATCAATTCCTCGAGAACGAAGTAGCTCCTCGTATCGAGACAACAATTCATGAATATCTAATCCCAAATATTTTGCAATCGACCGCAACATCCCCTTCACATAAGGTTGAGAAGGTAAAAGCTCATGGTGATCTTCTTCTAGGGCTTGAATTTTGGACACATGATATCTGGTAAATTTACCAACATCTTCTTGGGTGAGTTTACGAAATTCACGTTCTTTTTTTAGAAACTGCCCTAATGTATCTTCGTGATTTGGCACATTCATTTTATAACATTCGATTTTGTGTTTTACAATTTGTTTTTTTTCGACTATACCCATAAAAGACAAGTGAAAACAATATCTTCACTATTTTTACTCCTTATTTTAGAAACTGCCGCCTGGGGATGGGGGCGACATGATTTACTCACAACTTCTGTTGTAGAAGATGTTGCCTGGCTTAAAGAATGGGACACCATTCAAGTTACTTCTTTTCAAAAATTTCTTCCGAAAGCCTTTGCCAAAGATTACAAAGAACCTGATTTTCTACGCCAGTACCAATTAAACCCCACAACTAAAATCATCCTTAAGCACAATGAAAAAGAGGGAGAAAAGGTTTCAGCTTCTTGGATTCTCATTCACTATACAGATGAACCCGATTGGGGACTAGATATTTCACCTGACCAAAAATTCATGGGGGGAACAAAAGGCCCTACCAGTCAAGCCTTTCGACATCTGTACTGGAAAAAATGGAGTGTGAAAGGTCCCTGGAGAACTTTTCACTTTCCTCCTAGAGAGATGGGACAAGCTTTAAAAAGAGCTCAAATTTTTTATGACTTGGCACAAACCGCTTTTGAAGTGAAGGAGCCCTATTGGGCATTTCGATTTTTAGCTTGGTCTCTTCATTACATTCAAGATCTGGGACAACCCTTTCACAGCAGCCAACTTTTGACTCCTAAATTTATTGCCTGGGATTCTGTTTTTAGTTTTGAAGCTCTCATTAAACGCACCACTCAAATTATTTCTAACTACCACTTCATCTATGAAGACTATGTTGTTTTTCGGATTGAAGAAGAGACAAAAGATAAACTCAAAAAATATTTTATTTCTGCTCTTAAGGGGGATACGTTTATAAACAGCTCCAGTGCTTTTTTAATTGCACGACACTCTGCGGACGACTCTAATCGTCTTTCTTATGCTATTGGAGAAGCCTGCTACACGTTTTTTGGAGATCAGTTTTTAAACCCTTCTATTGATGTCCCCAATAGTCCCAAAGGAAAGTTTCCCCTTGCTCCCTATGAGGACTCTTCCAGGTTGTCTCAAAAAGAAAAAACACTCTTCCTCAAAAACACGGCGAAAAGCCTTCAAAAAACAGCCCTTTACACCCGCTCTTTGCTAGAGCTGTCCAAAGAAGAATTTTTACAAAAGAAATAAAGTCACAGATAACTAAGAGATTTCATGGATCATTCTTCGAGACACGCTATCAAATTGCCCAGCGTGCAATTTGCGCTCGCGCTCGACCTCGCTCTTCGCCTTCGGCGAAACCATGCCTGCTCGGTCTGCGCGACGGTCTCTCAGAACAATCCATGAAATATCTTTATTATTTGATTTTGCTTTTTTATAGAAATTGTTGTAAAAACACACCCTATGTTTAGAGTCAAATTTAAAGATGACTACGAAAAAGAGGTCTATACAGTTTATTGCAAAGCTGAAGCCTTAGACTTACGAGGGCATCCTTACTTTGTATGTTTGAATGGCCTGATTGAACCTGCCCATAGCCCTTTGATTGAGCTCAACAGCAAAGAAAAAAGAAGATTTCGAGAAACTAAGTCTCTTATGATTCCCATTCAAAATGTTGTCTTAATTGAAAAATTAGATGATGAAAAACCTCGTATCGTAGAGGTTCCTCCGCTTTCCCCTTTTCAAAATATTTTTAAAAATCCTTCTGAAATTAAAGAATGACCAAAGAACCTATTACCCTTGAAGGGTATGAAAGACTCAAACAAGAAATTCAGCGACTTAAAACAGTTGAACGCCCTGCTACCATTAAAGCGATTGCTGCTGCTAGAGCCCATGGTGATCTTAAAGAAAATGCCGAGTATCATGCAGCACGAGAAGAACAAGGACTTTTAGAAGCTCGCATAGCTGATCTTGAACATACACTCGCTTTAGCTCATGTTATTGATCACAAAACCATTAAATCTGACAGTATTGCTTTTGGAGCCACCATTACCGTTTTAGATTTACAAACAGACGCGAAAAAAACTTACCAAATTGTTGGAAAATTTGAATCAGATGTGAAAGGTGGAAAAATCCCCATTGCCTCTCCCATTGCTCGTGCCCTCATTGGAAAAAAGGTGGGAGATGAAATCACCATCCAAGTCCCTAAAGGCACCCAAGAATTTGAAATTCTCAAAGTAGAGTACGTTTAATTTTTTTAATAAGTCCAGGACCTTCAAAAATAAGCCCAGTATAAAGTTCAATAAGGTCAACCCCCGCGCTTATTTTTTCTTGCGCATCTTGGGCAGATAAAATACCTCCAACACCGACCAATGCCATTTGACCCACTTTACCCACATTAGAAGATAGCTGGGATTTGAGAGCTTTAAGAAGATGGGTAGATTTTAGTCTTAAAGGATTCCCACTGATTCCTCCTTGCGAAAGATGAGCAGCAGGCAAAAGAGAATAATCTATTGTCGTATTGGTAGCTACTAAAGCTGAGACTTTATATTTTTCACATAAAGCAATAATTTGAGGGAGCTGATCTTGAGAAATATCGGGAGAAAGCTTAACCCACACCGGATGATGAGAAACTCTTTGAACACGACTCAAGAGCTCTTCTAGAAAACGAGGTTCCGCCAGTCTTCGTAGTTCTGGCGTATTGGGAGAGCTAATATTAATGACAAAAAAATCAACTACTGGATTTGCCCGTTCAATACAAATGACATAATCATCTGTTGCTTTTTCTAAAGGAGTATCGCTATTTTTTCCGATATTAAGTCCCACGGGAATTTTCATTTTGGATTTTACCGATTTTAATCGCTCTACGACTTGAGCAATCCCATCATTATTAAACCCAAGCCAATTAACCAACGCTTCTTCTTTTTCAAAGCGTACAATTCTAGGTTTAGGATTCCCCATCTGAGGACGAGGAGTGACTGTCCCTACTTCAATAAAACCAAAACCCAAAGCCTGAAATCCTAAAAGAGCTTTTGCATTTTTGTCAAAACCGGCTGCGAGTCCAACAGGATTTTTAAATCGAAGCCCCCCTAAGTTTTTTTCAAGCTTAGGATCATCGTAATGCCAAGAGAATCTAAAGCAAAGCCAAAGAATCCAACGAACAGGGGCTAAAGAGAGAAGAAAAAGAAGGACTTCATGAACAATTTCAGGATCTAATCGAAAAAGAAAGAATCTAAAAAATTTATAAAGCATTCTCTAGGCTCTGAATCAAAGACTCGATAATCTCTTTTTTGGACTGTAATTTTTGGGATAACCCTGTACGATCTAAAAAAAGTGCGGGGTGAACTTGATCCTTAATACAGGAAAGATCATTAATAATAACCACATCCACATTCATCGCTTCTAGTGCCTTCATCCCAAGATTCTTAAGTTCTTCTTCCGTTTTTTTCCATTCCAATTTAAATCCTATTTTAAAGAGCCCCTTAGAAAGATTCTCACACGTACGACGCGTTACTTTATCTATTTCTCGAATAATTTTAGGCGTTTGAATAAAGTTAACCTCTAAAGCTTGAGCTGAAGAAAGTTTCACATCATGCGTTTGGGCAGGCACGTGATCTAAAACAGCTGCAGAAAAAAGTGCTGCAGAATATTTTTGATACTGAAGCTCAGATAGGACTGTCTCTAACATTTCCTGAGGAGTGGTCACTGAAAGCACCGGATAAAATGAATGTGGCACAACAGAACCAGGCCCATAAATAAGGGTAGGCTCTGCTCCTCGAACGTAGAGTTCATGAGCCAATCGCACCCCTAACTCTCCCGTTGAAAAATTAGAAATATACCGGACAGGATCAATCGCTCCTCGAGTGGGACCTGCCGTAATCAAAACCTTTTTATGTTTTAAAGGACCTTGAGCTAAAATATGAGAAACTTCTGAGACAATCGTTTCACTGTCTTGAAACTTTTCTTTTGCTTCTTCATGTTTAGGCTCAATAAAATAGATATTTTTTTCACCTTTGAGATAAGAAATATTTTTCTTTAAAATAGGATTTTGAGCTAAAGAATCGTGCATCGTCGGGACAAAAACAATGGGTAACCTTTGCCCCCAAGCAGAAGCTAGAGTTGTTGTAACAGGATTATCTGCTAACCCCAAAACCATTTTATTGATGGTATGAAGAGTGGCGGGAGCTACTAAAACCAAATCTGCTTGTGTAATATGCTCTGCCCCTCCAGAAAGATGGGTCACCACTTTTTGTTGCGTCGCCCATTCTAGAGATAAAGGAGTAATAAATTGCTCTGCAGAAGGGGTAAGCGTGGCGCAAACAGAGGCTCCATAACGTCTGAGCTCTCGAGCTAATTTTACGGTTTCACAAGCTGCAATACTGCCTGTTACACACAAAGCAATGGTTTTGTCTTTGAGTGTTTTAAATTTTAGATCAATCTCATGATCACTTTTCTTGAAATCCATATTTTATAACAGCCTGCGCAGCTGCAAGTCTCGCAAGGGGGACGCGATAGGGGGAACAGCTGACATAATTTAATCCAGATCGATAACAAAACTCAATAGAGGAAGGCTCCCCTCCATGTTCACCACAAATTCCAATTTTTAAGTCTGCATGGGCTTTTCTACCTAAGTCAATAGCAAGTTGCATGAGCCGACCCACTCCTTTTTGATCAAGACGAACAAAGGGATCTACTTCATAGATTCCCTTGGCAACATATTTGGGAAGAAAAAAAGCAGAGTCATCTCTAGAAATTCCAAAAGTGGTTTGGGTAAGGTCATTGGTTCCAAAAGAAAAGAAATCTGCACTTTTAGCAATTTCATCAGCAGTTAAAGCAGCCCTGGGAAGCTCAATCATCGTTCCGATTTTATACTCCACATGAGTTTTATATTTTTCTAAAACATCTTTGCATATTTTATCTACCATCTCTTTTAAAAGTTCAAACTCTCGAACATCTCCAATAATGGGAAGCATAATTTCAGGAACCAAAGAAATTTTTTCCTCTTGCACGACTTCGCAGGCAGCTTCCATGATGGCCTGAACTTGCATCTCATAAATTTCTGGATAGGCAATCCCTAGTCTGCATCCTCGAAAACCAAGCATGGGATTAAATTCATCTAAACTTTTTGCTTTTCGTTTAAGTTTTGTAAAAGGAATATCAATTTTTTTTCCAAGCTCAGCTAATTCTTTATTGTTATGTGGTAAAAATTCATGAAGAGGAGGATCTAAAAGACGAATTGTAACGGGATAGCCTTTCATTTCTTTAAAGATCCCAACAAAGTCACTCTTTTGCATGGGCAAAAGCAAAGCCAAAGCTTTTCTGCGATCTTTTTCATTATCTGCTAAAATCATCTCTCTCATCGCATCAATCCGTGCGAGATCAAAAAACATGTGCTCTGTCCTGCATAACCCAATCCCTTCCGCTCCAAAATCTCTGGCCACCTGCGCATCATGAGGAGTATCGGCATTGGCTCTGACACGAATCGTGCGCACTTCATCCACCCAACTCATAAATGTATAATAGGCCTGATCTAATTTTGGTTTAATCGTAGGAACAACCCCTAAATAAATTTCTCCTGTAGTACCATTAATGGTAATCACATCTCCCAATTTAATTTTTCTATCTCGCACTGCCATCTGTTCATTCTTAATATCGATATAGAGCTCATGACATCCTACAATGCAACATTTCCCCATCCCCCGTGCTACAACAGCAGCGTGTGATGTTGCCCCCCCTCGAGCCGTTAAAATTCCACTGGCCACATTCATCCCATGAATATCTTCTGGAGAAGTCTCCATACGAACTAAAATGACTTTTTTCCCTTGATTGACCCACTCTTCAGCTTCATCCGGAGAAAAGACCACTTGTCCTGTCGCTGCGCCAGGGGATGCGGGAAGCCCTTTAGCCAAAACTTCCTTCGAAGCTTCTGGATCAATCATCGGATGGAGCAGCTGATCAAGTTGAATGGGCTCTACTCGCAGAAGAGCTTCTTTTTTAGAAAGAATATTTTCAGAAACCATATCGATTGCAATATGAATTGCTGCGTGCGCTGAACGTTTTCCTCGCCTAGTTTGCAGGAGCCACACTTTTCCTTTTTGAATCGTAAACTCAATATCTTGCATGTCTAAAAAATGGGTTTCTAATCGCTTCGCAATACTGATCAATTCCTGAAAAGCTTGAGGCATCATTCGCTCTAAACTATGGGGAGCATATCCTTCAGATTTTGGGGCATCGCTCAAAGGTGCTGGAGTACGAATCCCTGCCACCACATCTTCCCCTTGCGCATTAATAAGATATTCTCCAAATATTTTCTTCTCTCCTGTTGATGGATTTCGAGTAAAAGCTACTCCAGTGGCACAGTCATTGCCCAAATTTCCAAAAACCATCGCTTGAACATTGACCGCAGTCCCCCACTCAGAAGGAATGTGATGAATTTTTCGATAGGTAATGGCTCGGGGAGAATTCCAAGACAAAAATACAGCTCCAATCGCCCCCCACAATTGTTCATAAGGATCTTGGGGAAATTCTTTTCCAAGCTGTTTTCTTACAATGGCCTTATACTCTTCTACCATTTCTTTTAAGTCAGAGACTTGAAGATCAAAATCTTCAATGGCTTTGAACAAATGAAGATCAAGACCCAAGACCACATTGCTATACATTTGAATGAACCGACGATAACTATCATACGCAAACCGTTCTTTTTGGGTTCGTTGGATCAAACCCTGAAGCGTATGATCATTTAAACCCAAATTTAAAACAGTATCCATCATCCCAGGCATACTGACTCTAGAACCCGAGCGAACAGAAACCAAAAGAGGATTTTTGGGGTCTCCAAAAAAAGATCCCATGACTTCTTCAACCTGTTCTAATTTTTTAAGAACCTCTTTTTCAAAACCTGAAGGATAGGTGTACTGATGTTGATAATAATAGGTACAAACTTCTGAAGAAATCGTAAACCCTGGAGGAACAGGAATGGAAAGTTGAGTCATTTCAGCAAGTCCTGAACCCTTGCCTCCTAAAATATCACACTTTTTAGGATCTCCTTCTGCTTTTCCATTACCAAAGAAAAAAACAAGGGGTAAAGACATATCCTATCCTTCTATTTTTTTTCTTAAATAGTCTAAAAGCTGTGTAAGCGCTATACGATCTTGTTTCATCGAATCTCGATCTCGCACAGTTACGGCTTGATCTTTCAAAGAATCAAAATCTACAGTCACGCAAAACGGAGTCCCAACTTCATCTTGCCGTCGATATCTGCGTCCAATACTGCCAGCCTCATCATATCGTGTCAAGAAATAGGGGCGCGTTTCTTCTTGAAGTTTATGCGTCAATTCTTGAAGCTCTGGTTTTTTCATGAGTGGGAAAAAAGCCACTTTAATCGGAGCCAGTTTTGGATGAAAACGCAGCACTGAACGCTCTTCTCCCTCTACAACTTCTTCATGATATGCATCAATTAAACAGGCCAATAAGGTCCGATCACATCCCACCGAAGTTTCAATGACATAGGGAATATATTTTTCTTTGGTTGCCTCATCAAAATATTGCAGAGTTTTTCCAGAAGATGCTTGATGGCGTGATAAATCAAAATCGGTGCGATTGTGAATCCCTTCAATTTCTTGCCATCCAAATGGGAATTCATACTGAACGTCAAAAGCCTTTTTAGCATAGTGAGCAAGCTCGTCTGCACCATGCTCGTGAAACTGTAATTTTTTAGGATTCAGACCTAAAGCCTTGTGCCATTTCAACCTTTCTTCTTTCCAATGCTCAAACCACTCCTCATCTGTCCCAGGTTTTACAAAATATTGCATTTCCATTTGCTCAAATTCACGTGTTCTAAAAATAAAATTTCCTGGTGTAATTTCATTACGGAATGCTTTCCCAATTTGAGCAATCCCAAAAGGAATTTTATGACGAAGAGTGCTCTGGACATTGAGAAAATTAACATAAATACCTTGGGCTGTTTCTGGACGAAGATAGACAATGCTGGATTCATCTTCCACGGGCCCCATAAATGTTTTAAACATTAAATTAAAAAGACGAGGCTCAGTCAAAGGCCCACCACAATCTGGACATTTCTTCTCTTGAATCAGATCAGGACGAAAACGATGTTTACACTTTTTGCAATCAACCAAAGGATCTGTAAACCCCGCTATATGACCGGAGGCTTCCCAAACTTTGGGGTGCATGAGAATCGAAGCATCGATCCCTTCAATATCTTCACGATTGATCATCGCCTGCCACCACAAACGCTTGATATTGTTCTTAAGCTCTACCCCTAAAGGACCATAGTCCCAGCAGCTATTAATGCCCCCATAAATTTCGCTACTTTGGAAAATAAATCCGCGCCGCTTACATAAAGAAACTAAAGAAGTCATATCTAAAGCCATGGTTGTTTTTCTCCGATAGTATGGGCATCCAAATGTTTAGAAAATTGAAGCTGATAAAATTTATGATACGCACCTTCTTTTTTCATCAGCTCTTCATGCGTCCCCTCTTCCACGATGCCTTGTTGTGCTAAAACTAGAATACGAGTTGCATGTTGAATAGTAGAAAGTCGATGAGCAATAATAAAGCTTGTCCTTCCTTTCATCAACTGCTCAACCGCTTTTTGAACGAGTATTTCAGATTCTGTATCCAAAGAAGAAGTTGCCTCATCTAAAATCAAAATAGGAGCATTCTTAAGAAGGGCCCTAGCAATAGAAATACGCTGTCTTTGCCCTCCTGAAAGCTTTACTCCTCTTTCTCCCACGAGGGTGTCATACTGCTCAGGAAGTTCCATAATAAACTCATGGGCATGTGCGGCCTTGGCTGATTGAATAAGTTCCTCCTTAGAACATTTTTGATCCCCATAGGCAATATTCACCCCCACGGTGTCATTAAACAAGAAAACATCTTGAGACACTATCGCAATTTGCTCTCTAAGGGAGTCTAGAGCAAAATCTCGAACATCTATTCCATCAATTAAAACAGACCCTTCACTCACATCATAAAAACGTGGAAGTAAATTCACTAAGGTTGTTTTACCCACACCACTAGAACCCACAAAAGCAATAACCTCCCCTTTATGAATATTTAAATTAATATGACGCAGAACCCAGTCTTCTTGCCCAGGATATTTAAAAGAAACATTTCTAAAAACAATCTCTCGATGAAAAGAAGATAAAGCAGTGGTATTAGATTTTTCTAAAATCATAGGCTTTAAATCCAAGATAGCAAAAATACGATCCGCAGCTCCCATTGACTTTTGGAAAGCAATATATATCGCATTAATTTTTTTAATGGGGTCAATTAAAAGTCCTAAAGCCACCCCCACACTTAAGAGCTCTCCGGTACTGAGTCCTCGGGACAACACTCGATCCCCTGTATAAATTGCTAAAAAAGCTATCCCACAGGCTGATAAAATTCCTAAGAGCGCAGGGGATAAATTCTCTATTTTAATCCACCCAAACTGAATTTTAAGAAGACGATCATTGTCATCTTGAAATCGACGTTGTAACAATTTTTCTAGATTAAAAGCTTTGATAATCCGAATTCCACTCAAAGTTTCATAAAGGGTTGAATTCAGTGTCGCCCATCGGTCTTGACGTTTGTAAGTCATACGACGTAGTTTTTGCCCAATCTGAGAGATCATCAATATCACTGGGGGAATGATCACAAAAGCCATCAGAGTTAATTTCCAATCTCGATAAAAAGAAACAGCTATTAGCCCTATAATTGTAAAAGGATCTCGAAACAAAGAAGCCACCTTACTAAACCCCTCCAAAAGAATAATCGTATCCCCTGAAAGAACAGTCATGACTTTCCCTGTGGATGTTTGAGAATAATAATCTAAAGAAAATGAAGTATGTTTTTCATACAATTGAATTCGAATCGTTTGAACAATTTTTTCGCTTAAATACGCTGTCCAAACACTATAAACATAACGACTCCCCTCACAAATAACCGTAAAAACAATGATCATAAAAGGAAGAAGCTTTAAAAGTTCTTTATTCTTACCAATAAGAACATCATCCAATAAAGGTTTAACTGCTAAAGCAGCCCCAGGTTGAAATCCAGAAGCCACAATCCCCAAAATGATAATACAGACAAACTGCCATGCGTAAGGTTTTGTATAGGAGATTAAGCGCCGAAAGACTTTCATAAGTAATTTTGTATAGTTACACTAGGAAAACCATCAAATCAAGAAAAGAAAAACAAAAAAGAGGGGAAGTTATATATCGCTTTGGGCCCCTCCGCCCAGTGTAGATCCTCCCACACGATATATAACTTCCCCTCTTTAGTGCTTTTATATTTTTAGGCTATTTTTCTCTCAATCAACGATGGTAGTAGTGGCCACCTTGATAATAACCATGATCATGAGGACGGGAGTAATAATGATAGCCCACATATCCTCCACATCCAGATCCAACCACATAGTAAGTAGGTTGTGGACTAGCAATAGCCAAAATGATCGCAGCCACTAAAATAATGAGAACTATGACCAAAAACACACTATCCCCATCATCATAAGAGTCATCATGAGATCGATCTCTCATTTGATTGGCAAGCCCCCCAAATGCTTTTTGATATCCCACTTGGCTGACTTCCTCTTCAATTTTTTGAATATCTGTTTGGAAATGTTCATAGGATTGATTGGCATAAAGTTCCGTTACTTTTTCTTTCTTTGTTTTAGATCGATCAGAAAGAATAGAAGACGCCTGTTCTACATCTAAGACAGATGACTCAACCGAAGGACTATAGGTTGCTAAACTTTTTTGAATTTTTTCTAAATGCGCTTTGGCTTCAACTTCTGTCATCGATTGAACAGTCTGGCGACTTTTAGCAAAAAAAGTGGTCAGATTGGCCAAAAAAAGTGGTTAGATTGGCCTGAGCCATGCGTTCAAACTCTTGATGCGCTACTTCTACGCCTTGAGTATCTGCAATTTTTTGCAAATATTCCCCTTTGGCTTCAATCTCATCTGCAAGCTTAAGCCGCATATCTTTCGATGAATATAAATTGGCCGTTCCTTGTTTTTCTGTCGCATAGGAAACCGCTAATGTTTGAGTGATTAACAATACTGATGATAAGAATAACGAAATGAATGTCTTCACAAGAGACCTCCTTTTGTTAAAGACTAACAGCGGAAATATCATGCGACTTTTTTGAAGTCAATTTAATTTCATTCTTTATGAATGAGCCGCACCTCATGGCTTTGAGCGTCCACAAACTTACTCAGTCCTCCTAAGGAGGCTAGAGGAATAAAACGGTCTATCGTGAAAGCAAGCTTTTGGCAGCACTCTGAAGAATCAACTAAAAAGCGTTCAATCATTGAAGAGTCATCTCGAATCCACTTTTCCCAAGCTTCTTTGTTAGATCCCACATTACATGAAAAATTTCCTCTAGAATAATATTCATAATACCTATTCTGTTGTGGGCTTTCTGCTGAACAGATAGAGGTTGGATTTTGTTCCCAGGTTAAGGAACGCCCTATCCCCTTTTGATCTTGAAAACGAAGTCTAATTTGTTTTCGAAAGAGAAGAGAAGAGTCCTCACCTCCCTTTCTGATTTTGTTACATACAAATTTCTCAAAATCAGAATCTGCCCCGCTAGCAGCACATACTTTTTGTATGGTTTGTGCCGTTTCCGGCTCTCCTTCTAACTTTTCAAAATCTAAAATATCTTCTAGAGAAAGTGAAACAACTCCCAGTGGAAAGTTTTCGATCACAAGAGGGGTTTTAGATACGGAGAGCTGGGCTTTCAGCACCTCTTCTGTTTTTTGAGTATTATTCACTAATTTTGAATACCGTCCAGAAATCTCTAGGGTACCTTGAGAATCTCTAAAAAGAGCAAAGGCTTTCATTAAGCCTAGGGTTCCATTCCAAGATTGAACAGGCTTAGGACTTAAATCTACACCTGCTATCGTTACAGCCTCCAATTTTGTTTCTAAAGAGTCCACTTCTTTGAGGGGAGGTAACACAGCACGGGTTTTTGTTTCAGAAACAGGTGACAATGCGATCGTCCAAAGTTTATCTTTGTAAACCAATCGTGAATCTTTAAAAAATCTCACACAATCTTCTTGATACGGAGATGCAGACACCGCACAACTTTTCAACGTATCCAACACTTTGTCTTCTGGTGTTTGAGGATCTGCCATACAACTAGCAAAGTCTATCTTTTCAATAGACTC
>JACPSU010000055.1:0-9588 GCA_016193105.1 Deltaproteobacteria bacterium
GCTCAATTTTTAAAAGAATTTGATGTGCCAGCCATTTCAGGTATTGATACCCGCTACCTCACTCGCATCCTTCGCACCGAAGGCTCTTTAAGAGCTGTGCTTTCAACTAGGACAACCCAAGATTTTAATCACATAAGTCTCATTGAAAAAGCTAAAGCCACCGCTTCGATGACAGGTAAAAATTTAGCAAGCCTTGTAAGCACATCCCACTCCTATGAGTTTCAAGACACGCACAGTGCGATGAAAAAAAATCCAAAATATCACGTCGTCGCATTCGATCTGGGTATTAAAAAAACAATTTTAAAAAAATTAGCTTCGTTTGATTGTAAAGTCACCGTCGTCCCTGCTTCAACTTCTGCCCAAAGCATTTTAAATTTAAACCCCGATGGTGTTTTTTTATCCAACGGCCCCGGAGATCCCGCTGCAGTTACAGATGTCATCGAAACTACAAAAAACCTCATTGGCAAAAAACCTATTTTTGGAATTTGCTTGGGGCATCAAATTCTAGCGAATGCTCTTGGCGGCACTACCTCGAAACTAAAATTTGGACACCATGGGGCAAATCATCCTGTTTTAAATCAAAAAACAAAAACCATTGAAATTACCTCTCAAAACCATAATTTTGTTGTAGACAGCGCCTCTTTAAAAGGGAAAGTGGAGGTCACGCACGTCAATTTAAATGATCAAACCGTGGAAGGATTCTGTGACTATGAGAAAAAAGTTTTTGCGGTTCAGTATCACCCTGAGGCCGCCCCTGGACCTCACGATTCTTATTATCTTTTTAAACAATTCTGTGAACTCATGGAGAATGAACGATGATAACATTTGAAGAGTATCTAAGTCGCGTTATAGATCACTATACTTCGAAAGAGTATGAACCAGAGCTCATTAAAGCTAAAAAAGAATTTTTTGGCTTCATTGGAAGCGTTCATGAAGAAGATCCTTTTTTTGAAGCCTATATGACTGCCTTTATTGAATGGTATATTTTTGCCCGAGACATGACCAATAAAGATCTTCCTCCGATTCGTCTTTTTTACAGAGACCATACTCAGGCTCTTTCCCCAGAAGAAAAAGCAATTTATGAAGACTTTACCAAATTTAGACACTCGATCTTTATGGCAAAAAAAGTAAAACCATCGCTTTTAGTTGTTCAGGATCTTTACGCCAATGAGAAAATTACGATTGAACATAATTTCCCAGCGGCAGGATTTAACACAGGAGATATTTTTGAAGCTATTTTAGTTCCGTTTCGAGGACAACTCACCTTTACCAAAACCTTTTTCTTCCATCCTCAAGAGATTAAACACTTTATTATAAAAGAGCTTAAAAAAATTAGAAAACTGGAACAAAAAATACTTTTAAAAGTCATCATGCGGTTTCGGCGTCTGAGACTGAAGCTTGATCGCTATTCTCACGTTGCCCCTGCTCAAATTTATACCGAAGAAGAATTTAACAAGTATGCCTAAACGAACTGATATTAAAAAAATTTTAATCCTAGGGGCAGGCCCTATTGTGATTGGACAAGCCTGTGAATTTGATTACTCCGGAACCCAAGCCTGTAAAGTTTTGAAAGAAGAAGGCTATGAGGTCATTCTCATAAACTCTAATCCTGCCACCATCATGACCGATCCAGAATTTGCAGATCGCACCTATATCGAGCCCCTGACACCAGAATTTGTTGAAAAAGTAATAGAAAAAGAAAGGCCTCACGTAGAACTTATTGGGGCACGATTAGAATCCATTCAAAAAGCAGAAGATCGAGAGCTTTTTAAAGAAGCCATGCAAAAAATTGGGCTTAAAGTTCCTAAAAGTGGCGTTGCTTCTTCTCTGCTAGATGCCAAGATTATTGTCCAAGAGATCGGATATCCCGTCATTATTCGCCCCTCCTTTACTCTCGGAGGACATGGGGGAAGCGTCGCTTATAATCAAGAAGAGCTAAAAACAGCTGTAGACTGGGCTCTATCTGCAAGTCCCGTCCATCAAGTCTTACTTGAGCAATCCGCCTTGGGCTGGAAAGAATATGAACTCGAAGTGATGCGAGATTTAAAAGACAATGTTGTCATCGTATGCTCGATTGAAAACTTTGATCCGATGGGGGTTCACACTGGAGATAGTATTACGGTGGCTCCGATTCAAACACTCACAGATAAAGAATATCAATACATGCGAGAGTCCGCTAAAAAAATTATCCGAGAAATTGGCGTAGATACAGGAGGATCCAATATCCAATTTGCGGTTCATCCTCAAACGGGAAAACAAGTGGTGATTGAAATGAATCCCAGAGTTTCTAGAAGTTCTGCACTTGCTTCCAAGGCTACAGGATTTCCAATCGCAAAAATTGCAGCAAAATTAGCGGTGGGCTATACCTTAGATGAAATTCAAAATGATATTACAAGAGAAACGCCAGCCTGTTTTGAACCCACGATTGATTATGTAGTCACTAAAATTCCACGATTTACATTTGAAAAATTTCCTCGCTCTGAAAACACACTGACCACCCAAATGAAATCTGTGGGAGAAGTGATGGCCATGGGACGAACCTTTAAGGAATCACTTCAAAAAGCCATGGCCTCTCTTGAAATAAATCGCTTAGGATTTGTCTCTTTAATTTCTAAAGATCACCCCAATCCAAAAGGCGAAATTGAAGCTCATCTCAAACGTCCAAATAGCGATCGGCTGTGGTATATGGGAGAGGCTTTTCGATATGGGTTTTCAATAGAAGAAATCCATGCCCTCACTCACATTGACCCTTGGTTTTTAAGACATATCCAAGAAATTATTGAGTTTGAAAATAAGATCAACCATTCTGATCCCCGCTTTCGCGGGGATGACTTGCGCGAAGCAAAGGAGCTCGGCTTTTCAGACCAACGGCTGGGAGAGCTCCTGAAAATCTCAGAAGAAAATATTCGCGCCCAAAGAAAAAATAAAAAAATTAGAGCATCATTTAAAACGGTCGATACATGTGGAGCTGAGTTTGAAGCCTATACTCCGTATTATTATTCTTCTTATGATTTAGAAGATGAAAAACAAAACCCTCGTGGAAGATCTTATGGTAAAAAGAAAATCATGATTTTAGGAGGCGGCCCCAATCGTATTGGCCAAGGTATTGAGTTTGACTATTGCTGCGTTCATGCAAGTCTCGCCCTAAAAGAAGATGGTTTTGAAACGATCATGGTCAATTGCAACCCTGAAACTGTCAGTACAGATTATGACATTTCCGATAAACTTTACTTTGAGCCTTTAACGATTGAAAGCATTCTAGCGATTTGTGATAAAGAAAAACCAGATGGCGTTATCGTTCAATTGGGAGGCCAAACACCTTTAAAACTGTGTCGCGCTCTAGAAAAAGCTGGAATTCCCATCATTGGAACTTCCCCCTCTGCCATTCATCTTGCAGAAGACCGGGAAGAATTTGGAAAGCTCATTGAAAAATTAAACTTAAGACAACCTCCCAATGGAACAGCGCGCACGTTAGAGGAAGCAAAATCTGTAGCTAAAAAGTTGGGCTACCCTATCCTCGTTCGCCCCTCTTATGTTTTAGGGGGCCGCGCTATGGCGATTGCTTATGATGACGAATCTCTCGGAAAATTTATTTCTGAAGCCTTAAAAGAATCCCAAGGTGAACATCCCATTTTAATCGATAAATTTTTAAAAAATGCGCAAGAAGTCGATGTCGATATTATTTGTGATGGAAAAGATACATTTATTGGCGGCATTATGGAACACATTGAAGAAGCAGGCATTCACTCTGGCGATAGCGCCTGTTCTCTCCCTCCTTATACCTTAAGCCCAGCCCAGCAAGAAGAACTCAGTGAGCAAGCCAAAAAGCTTGCTTTTGCTTTAGGAGTTCGAGGGCTCATGAATGTCCAATTCGCAATTCAAAATGGAATTGTCTATGTATTGGAAGTTAATCCCCGAGCTTCGAGAACCGTTCCTTTTGCAAGCAAGGCCACAGGAATTCCCCTGGCCAAAGTGGCCGCCCGTGTCATGGCTGGAAAAACGCTCAAAGAATTAGGATATACAACCCATGCCATCCCTAAAAAAGTTTCTGTTAAAGAAGTAGTTTTTCCTTTTATTAAATTCCCAGGCACGGATGTTCTCTTAGGCCCTGAAATGAAATCCACAGGAGAAGTCATGGGCTCTCATGAAACTTTTGCGCTGGCTTTTGCTAAAGCGTATTTAGCCACAGGCTCTTCTCTCCCCTTAAAAGGAATCGCTTTTATTAGCGTTAAGGATGATGACAAAGAATTTATTTTACCTCTCGCTCGAAAGCTTACTACATTAGGATTTGAACTTACCGCCACCGCAGGAACTCATCAATTTTTAAAAGATAAAGGTGTTTCATCTAAACGAATTAAAAAAGTCTATGAAGGAAGACCCAATGTCGTAGATTTTCTTAAGAATAACGAAATTGACCTTGTCATGAATACAACCCTGGGGGCCAAAGAAATTTCAGACTCTTACGATCTTCGACGAACAGCGCTACTAAAAAACATCCCCTACTTTACGGTCATCTCCGCAGCTCGTGTGGCTATCGACGCCATCGAACACCTCCAAAAGCATCCCCTCACGATCGAATCTCTCCAAGAGCGATTAAGCTCTTAAACTGGTTTTTTTCTTGACCACGGCAGTTGAGATCGCTACACTCCTACCCACGTCATTCTGAATCGAGATTCCTCGCTTCGCTCGGAATGACAGAATAAGGAGTGTGATATGAAGAAGGTATCGTTACTTTTCCTTTCTCTTTTTTTATTCTCTCTAACAACGTATGCTCTTCCAAAAAAAATAAAAGTGGGCTTTATTTTAAGCACCATGCAAGAGGAGCGGTATCAAAAAGATAAAACCATCTTTGAAAAAGTGGCTAAAGATTTAGGAGCAGATGTCCTTTTTGAATCGTGCAACAATAATGAACAAACGCAGGCCGCCAAAGTTGAAAATCTTCTTTTAAAAGGGATTGATGTTTTAGTCATTCAACCAAAAGCGCAAGGAAACTATGTTGTTTTGATGGGGCAATCTGGACATTCTGTCGCTCAAGAAATTACTCGCGGAAATTTAAGTGTTCTTCAAAAACATCCTAAAATTAAAGTGGTCGTCCAACAAGCTCACGCAAGCTGGTCTCCTGCAGAAGCTATGGCCACCACTGAAAATGCCCTCACCAAACACAAAAATAAAATTGATGCTATTTTGGCCAATAATAGCGGCATGGCTCATGGAGCCATTCAGGCTTTAAAAGAACAAAATCTTTTGGGCAAAGTATTTGTAGCAGGAGCGGATGCAGATTTAACTGCGATTCGAAATATGGCTGCTGGACATCAACAATTTGAAGTTTTAAAAGCCATTCAGCCCCTTGCAGAAGCAGCCGCTAAAACAGCTGTGAAATTAGCCAAAGGGGAAGTCCCCTCCTATGATGCAACGCTGTTTAATGGAAAAACCCAAGTCAAAGTCATTAATACGCCTGTCTATCCCGTCACGAAAGATACGATTCAAGCCCAAATTATTGCGACGGGCTTTCATTCTGCAAAGGATATCTACGGGAAATAACCTTTCGATTTTTCCATGACGCCCCCTCTCCTTTCTTTACACCAAGTCTCCAAATCCTTTGGAAAGGTTTCTGTCTTAGAAGATATTTCTTTTGAAGGACAGTCTGGAGAAATTGTTGCCTTGGTCGGGGAAAATGGCGCAGGGAAATCCACCCTCATGAAAATTATTAGTGGGGTGTGGCCTGAAGGGAGTTTTTCTGGCTCCTTAAAAATTTTGGGAGAAACAGTTCAGCTTCTCTCCCCTAAAGATGCTCAAAACAAAGGAATTTCAATTATTCACCAAGAGCTTCACTTGGTTTCAGAGCTTTCGATCGCAGAAAATATTTTTTTAGGAAGAGAACCGCATCGTTGGGGGATTGTCGATTGGCAAGCACTTTTTAAAAACACAGACACTTTGCTTAAAGAGCTTGATCTTTCCTTCTCTTCCCAAACCGCCGTGAAACACCTAAGTGTCGGTGAAAAGCAATTGGTTGAGATTGCCAAAGCTTTAAGTTTAAAAGCTCAAATTTTAATCTTAGATGAACCCACATCGGCCCTGACAGAAAAAGAAACTCAAAGCCTTTTTAAAGCTCTAAAAAAATTAAAATCAGAAGGAGTATTGTGCCTCTATATTTCCCACAAACTCTCAGAAGTTTTTGAAATTTCAGATCGTATCTGTATCTTACGAGATGGAAAACTGGTTTCATCTTATCCAACTCCAAAAACCACTTCGGATCAGGTCATTTCAGATATGGTGGGGAGAACCATATCTGAAATTTTTCCTGAAGGGTCGCTGACCCAACGAAAAACTTCTTTAGGGAAAGAAGCTCTGCGCCTAACTCATTTAACCTGTAGAGATAAGAATGGAAATTCTATTTTAAAAGATGTTTCTTTAAGTGTCCACGAAGGAGAAATCTTAGGCATTGCGGGGCTCATGGGAGCAGGCCGTTCTGAACTCATTCTTACTCTGTTTGGAGCAACCCCCTTCTCTATAGAAGGAGAGATCTCTTTATTTGGGCGCTCTTTTCGCCCCACCTCTCCTAGGCACGCCATTGAAGCAGGCCTTGCTCTTTTGACAGAAGACCGAAAACTCTCAGGGATGATTCCTGAGCGGCCGATCCGAGATAATATGACTCTTGCTTGCCTAAAACAATTTTCAAATCAAAAAATAATTGATGGCAAACAAGAAAAGACGCTAGTTGAACGTTTTATCACTCAATTTAAGATCAAAACTCAAAACCAAGAAACAGAAATTGTTCATTTAAGTGGAGGCAACCAACAAAAAGTACTCTTGGCAAGATGGCTTCTGACAAAACCCAAAGTTTTATTCCTGGATGAGCCCACACGAGGAGTCGATGTGGGAGCTAAAGCTGAAATTTATCAGCTGATCTGTGAATTGGCTTGCCAGGGAGTAGCCATCATTCTTATTTCTTCAGAGCTACCGGAAGTTTTAAATCTTTCAGATCGGATTGCTGTGTTAAACCAAGGAAGCCTCACAGGCGTTTTAGATCAGTCCCTTGCAACCCAAGAAAAAATAATGAGTTTAGCCACATGTTAAAAAAACATTCCACACTCCTCATCTTACTTTCTTTAGCCATTCTCTTAACCGTGCTCACAGATGGCATTTTTATAAGCCCTAGAAATCTTACAAATCTGACACGACAAATCTCTCTGAATGGAATTTTGGCCGTTGGCATGACACTCGTTATCCTTATTTCAGGCATTGATCTTTCCGTAGGTTCTGTTGTGGCATTGGCTGGGATTATCGTTGGAATTTCTCAGTCTCACTGGGGATTAGAAAACTGGGGAATTTGGGGAACGTTCGGTTCAGTCATCCTTGCCATTGCCGTTGGAGTTCTCTGTGGTTTTTTTAATGCCTATTGGATGGTCAAACACAACATTACTTCATTTATCACAACCCTAGGGATGATGGTCATTGCCAGAGGACTCGCTCTCATTTTTTCAGGAGGGATTGCAATTGCTCCTATGAGCACCGAACTTCAGGGGATTGGGAATGGATACATCCCCCCCGTGGCTTCTTTAATTTTAATAGGATTGGTACTTGCAAGCTGGATTTATATTTCATGGGGCAAACTCATTCAAAAACCTTTTATTCTTTCTCAAAAAACGGGACAAGTTTCTCTTTCAAGTCTTCTGGCAAGTCTTCCGGCAACCCTCTTTATTCTCATTGGATTTTTATCTTTAAGTTATGTCTTTTTTAGTTATCGAGGGATTCCTATTCCCGTTTTTATTTTAGCTCTCGTTGCCTACGCTGGACATTTTATTTTAAGCCGCATGACGATTGGAAGATACATTTTTGCCATGGGAGGAAATTTAGAAGCCAGTCGTTTGTGCGGAGTTCCTATGGGCAAAGTTACTTTTTTTGTATTCATCGTCATGGGGGGGCTAGCTGGCTTAAGTGGATTAATCCTTACCTCACGCCTCAATGGGGCTATCCCCACTGCCGGAAATTTATTTGAACTCGATGCCATTGCTGCCGTGGTGATTGGAGGAACTAGTCTGATGGGAGGGGTAGGCACCATTTGGGGATCTATTTTAGGTGCTTTTATTATTGGAACACTCAATAACGGTATGAGTCTTATGAATGTCCCCACATTTTATCAAATGGTTATTAAAGGACTCATCATTATATTAGCGGTTCTTTTTGATTCTCGCTCGAAACAAAACAGATGAAATTCTCTTGGCTTGGGTCGACGACCCTTCATTGGATGGTTCTTGTTCTTCTTCAAATAGCCGGGGCTCAAATGGCCTGGGCTTTGGAAGCGCCAGGTCGACCCGGTCTTCCTCCCCATTGGGCATCGGCTCAAAAAATGGGAATTGGCACTGCCTATGAAGCGTATGATCTCGATGGAAAATACTCTCCCCTCTCTCAAACAGCACCGATTTCACGCGTATGGTTTACTCTGGCCGATGGCGTTTTAACAGAAACCTATTTTCCAACGATTGACACGGCCCAAACCCAAACTACCCAACTTCTGATCACCGATGGAAAAACTTTTTTAGAAGAAGAAAAAAATGGCACTCACACCATAGAATGGCTGAGCCCCAAAGCTCCGATTTTTCGCGTCACCACTCAAGATCCTAAAAATCGCTATACCATTACAAAGATTTTTTTTACTCACCCTGAAAAAAATGTTATTTTCATGCAGTATCATATCGAGTCGCATGTCCCAAATTTAACCTTTTATCTGTGCCATAATCCTCGTGCCTCAAATAGTGGCCTTGGGGACACTGGAAAGATCGCCAATCAAGCATGGATAGCTCAAGAAGAAAATCATGTCCAAGTTTTAAAAACATCCACTCCATTCGTATTTTCTACAGTTGGTTTTTCAGGAATCTCAGATGGCTTCACACAACTTAAGAAAAATTTTTCTACCCCCAATGTTTATGATAGCGCCATGAATGGCCATATTCGTTTTGTCGGAGAACTCCCCAAGTCAGAAACCCTTTCTTTTAATGTTGCATTAGGATTTGGTTTTACTCCGAAAGAAACATTAGAGTTCACTCAAAAAGCCCTTCAAGAAAATATTGAAAAAATAAAAAATCAATACATTCAAGAATGGCACTCTTATTTTAAGCAACTCCTTGACCTTGCTCCTTTTTCACAAGATCAAGGCAAAGAATTTTATGCCTCTACGATTCTTTTAAAAACCCATGAAGACAAAACGTATGAAGGAGCCATTGTGGCTTCTCTATCGATCCCCTGGGGAGATAGCTTTGAAGGGTCAACCTCCAACCTTCAACTTTATTCCACAACGCGTGGCACAGGGGGTTATCATTTGGTCTGGCCCCGCGATCTTTTCCACACAGCTCGCGCTTTCTTAAGCATTCATGACATCCATACAGCTAAAAACTGTCTGCGATTTTTAAAAAAGATCCAATATGGAAGTGAAGAAGGAACTTGGAATTTTACTCCTCGTATGATTCCAAAACAAGGGGCCTTCCCCCAAAATACCTGGGTAGATGGAGAGCCTTTTTGGCGAGGACTTCAAATGGACGAAGTGGCCTTCCCCATTATTTTGACTTGGCACCTGTGGCAGGCAGGTGA
>JACPSU010000055.1:9614-13353 GCA_016193105.1 Deltaproteobacteria bacterium
TGATGAATACTGGCCTATGATTGAATCTGCAGCACATTTGATTGCAACTTCAGGCCCATGGAGCGAACAAGAGCGGTGGGAAGAAAATTACGGAATTTCTCCTTCAACTGTTGCTGCAGAAATTGCAGCGCTAATTTGTGCCTCTGATTTGGCTCTGGCCAAAGGGGCCCAAGAAGCCTCTCAATTTTGGGCCCAAACGGCAGATCACTGGAGCTTAACTTCTGGAGACAATGTTGAAGCTTGGACATTTACCACTTCTGGAATGTGGGGAAATGGAAAATATTATTTAAGACTCGATGGGGCCAGTCGCTTCTCCCCCTTTGAGCCGGATTACTTGGCCAGATGGGATCCTAATGACACAAAAAAAATTGCCCTGGCCAATGCCAGTGGCATTTATTTAGAAAAAGAAATTATCGATGGGGGATTTCTAGAACTGGTCCGATATGGTGTTCGTTCTGCCACCAATGAATTTATTTTAGATTCTCTTTCAGAACTCGATGAAAAAATAAAAGTCACAACTCCCTTAGGCCCAGCCTGGTATCGCTATCTTTATGATGGCTATGGAGAAGAAGGTCGTGGACGCCTGTGGACTTTACTCACAGCGGAACGAGCTCAATATGAACTCGCTCTTCTTTTAAAACGAAAAGCAAATCCAAAAGTTATTTCTAGTACTCTAGATCAGTATATTCGAACCCTCGAAGCCTTTGCGAATGAAGGACTTCTTTTTCCAGAACAAGTATGGGATCAGGGGCCCATGATTGGAGAAGGAACAGGTTCTGCCACCCCTCTCCTGTGGACCCATGCAGAATATATAAAGCTTTTGCGCTCGAAGGCGGATCAAAGCCCGTTTGATTTGATCCCCATTGTCTATAGCCGCTACAAAGATTATTAAAATCTCATTAGATTCACACCTTTAAATTAAAAAAATAACGTCTCACCTTATATAACTTCTACTCTGTGGTAGAATTATATTTAACAGGCTCAAAGAGGATCGTTTGTTGTGAAAAATCCATTGATTTGTTTTTTATTACTCTTTTTTATTATTTTTAGTCTAAGCTGCGGACAGCAAGGGGATCGAACTCCTTCTTCTGGAGGAACAGCTTCCACCACAACTCCCGCTGCCCCTACCACTCCCACATTTGGAAGACTCAGCATACAATCTTGGGGAGTGCAAATGGCTAAAGTATATGTGGATGATATTTACCAAGGCACCACATCATTGACTCTCGATCACGTTCCCTCAGGAACGCATGCCATAAAAGTTACAAAATGGGGATTAAATGATGTTTTAATCACAAAAAACATTCAAAAAGATCAGGAAACTCATGTCGATATTCTTTTTCCAGATATTTTAACTGGCAATCCTAACTCTGGAGGACTGATTGTCGATGAACTTTCTCCTCCAGCTCAAATTTTTTTAGATGGAACTTACTTGGGCCAAACTCCTTATAAAAATTTACAATTAGTTCCCAGTGAAAATAAATTACTAAGACTCCAAAGAGGCACTGAAGAAGTCCTTTATCAATATATTTCTATCAGCCAAGGCTACATTAATTATATTCAACCCCAACTTAAAGATACCACAACATCCTCAATCCTTCCCTTGGCAAAAGAAATAACTGTCTCTTATTCATGCCCCACAACTAACCAAGGAAGTTCCATTCAATACCGAGGAATTACTTTAGCTTGTTTTGATGATGAAAAGAAAAACATCATGAGAGACACGCTTGATTTTATCTACTTAGATCAAAATACATATCGATACCCCGTTCAGTTTTCGACTTGGTTACCCTGGATGTCAGCCCAACTTATTCAAGGATATAGCCCTGCCATTCAATCTACCGCTAGAAACCCCCAAGATATTTCCACCTTTGAAGGACAACATCCTTTAAGCCCCGGAACAACACAGCTGTATGACAATGCTTTTACAAACGCTTTTTCTGGACATTATATGCTGGGCTCAGCTACAGGAATTCTTTCTGGTCTTTTAATTCATGAAGCTCTCCATGGACTAAATCTAGCTCATCAAGGATGTTCTGCCTCCGATCCCTCTGACGACTGGCAAGATCCCAATGCGGGTGGAATTTATGGCACTCAAGCCCGTCGGAATGCTAAACTTGCCTCTTTAGACAAGCATCCTTGGCTCGACAACTGTATCGATAGAAAATTTTTATATATTGTCGCAGAAAGTTTAATTCAAAATAGCATTTGTAATTTAAACCAGAGAATCGATTTAAGAACAGAATTCTTGTATCCTGCGTGTTCCGTTCCAACTCACTTTAGAGATCCAGATACCAATCAAATGATGATGGAGTATTTACAGTATAGGAGCACTCCTTAGAAAAAAAATGAAGAAATACTATTACATATTATTATTCGGCATACTTCTGGCGGGATCTTTTTGGGGCGTAAAAAACTATAGGGCAAAATTATCAATATCTCTTCCTAAAAAAGATTTCATAAAATCTGAAATAAAGTCCCCAGAGACCATACAGGAACTTCCATTATTGTCACCTCAAAAACGTAAACCCACCTCTCTTCTTGTAAAACAGGAATCTAAAGCTATAGAACAATGGACAAAAGATTTTATTGAAGCATCTGGAGAAAATCGAAACAAAATTCTCAAACAAAGACTTAGCGACATGAAAAAAAACAGCCTGACTGTTCTTCCTGAAATGATTGAGCGACTCCAAGAACTACCTGCTCATCATCAAACAGAACGTGTTTCTTTGTTTCTGGCCTTAGGAGAAGTAGGCCCTACTGTATCTCAAGAAGCCAGAACTTTAATTCAAGGAATTGTTAATCAAGAACTCACAAAACCTGACCAAGCCAAAATTTCTCTTGATCCTCAAACGATCGATTTTCACCATAACACTCAATTCCAAAAAAAAGAAGATGGTGTATATCTTTCAAACGTCTCTACGAAGCTGGCAGCCCTAGACACCTTAAGAACGATTGGGGATAAGGAATCTATCCAAAAACTCATTGAGATCGCAAAAGATCCTTCTCAGCCTCAATATCTTCGTAATGCAGCAGACGATGCTATTCTTTCGTTTCTCGATCCTGCTGAAGCTGCAAAAATAAGAGCTGCTTTAAATTAAATTTATTTTTTATTCTCTAAAAAAGGGAGCGTACGATCTTCAATGACTTCTAGTGTACGAAAAGAGTGGATCCACTCATGATTGGGATAGGAAGGATTCGTATATCCGTAACTTGTCTTAGTCACCCAATAAAAATTATTTCGGGACCAATGACTCCCTTCTAAAATAGACTCATCTGAAACTGCAAACCCAAAACGATAGTGGCCTGACTTTAACATCCAAGGCTTCAATTCAAAACGATATACATCATTATTTTCTTCATCTCGAACATATTCCATTGGAAAAGAAATGCCTCCAGGAACATCCACATAAAACCTGGCATGAATTCCTTGCCCCTGCCCTTCATGATCCGTAACCAAAGGCTTATAAACGGAAACAAAAAACTGGAGAGTATCAGCTTCTGAAACCACTAAAGGGTCAGAAGTCACACGCTCTTGCAAATTTTTTAAGCAAAAATAATCCCCCGCCCACGGAATCGATGCAGCCAGAGGAAATGAAATGATGTTAAGAATAAAAAGGATAGTCCATATCTTCATAGTTTTATTATCAATAATCTGCCCAACAGCATCTGTCAAGTTAGAACGCAGTTATGAGAAATATCATTTGAAGAAATAAAGCGCAGCCGAAGGCGAGCCATT
>JACPSU010000075.1 GCA_016193105.1 Deltaproteobacteria bacterium
CTAAAAGATAGCCCAATGTTTTCCATTTTTTTTTTTTTTTTTGACTATGTGCCATTTTAGGCAGGGGGAATTGTCCTTTAGAAAGATGCGCTCCTCCTAGAAACAAGATTCCTCGTAAAGAAAAATTATTGGAGCGAGATTTTAAAATTTCATACATATGTTGATCTCTTTGCAAAAACCACTCTTTGGAGCCTCCACAACAGTCGGGTTTGTCTAATGCTAAAACTTGAATGGGTGGTTTTTCTTCTTGTAGTCGTAAGATATTCAAGCGTCTAATAGTTTGGATGACCAGGTGAAAAGCGGCTTCTCCTTCTTCTGTGTCTGTCCAGTGTTTAAAGTCATCAAAATGATCCAGTTCTCCAGAAACAAGTTGATCAAGCTGGGTTTGCTTATCAGAACTTATTTCTAATCCTAAATAGTCCACGTCTGTTCCCACATTTTGAAGAAGTGCATTTAAGAAAAGATAGAGTAGAGGATACCCATGTGCATTGTCTGCAAGAGCAAGTATTTTAGATTCTTGAAATAATAAAGCAATTTTTGCCATCATTCTTGAATTATGCCAATCTGCTTCTGAAAAAGACTGGAGTTGAGCATAAGAAGAAAGTGAGAATAAGGTTATTAGGGTAAAAAGAAATTTTTTAAAGTACATACTGTTTGGCTATTCGGAAGGGTAAGTAGGCTGGATATATACTCTGCTAAATATTTTTAGTCAATGCACGCCCTTGATTTTTAAAGCATCATTTGAAGCGTATGTAGAATATAGTGGGTCCCGACATCCAAGGTTTTTTTCGGTTCGCCCTTGTGATCTAGATGAAGAGGAGGGGCGACTTCAACAAGGTCTCCTCCAATGACTTCAAATTCCTCTCCTACTTTTTGAATAAGATTGCTAACAAACTTGGGTGTTAGGCCATGTGGCTCGGCTGTTCCTGTAGCTGCGGCATATTCCATCCCTGTACCATCGATGTCATTAGAGATGTAAACTTTGTTCAGTTTTAAAGAGTGTAGGTGGTCTAAAATTTGTGCCTCAGCTCTTTTAGGATTTTTTAAAATATCTTTGGCCCAAAATTGTTTTACCTGCAAAGTCTTTTCCCAATGTTCTTTGGTTTTGCCACTTTTTCGAATACCGACCTGAACAAGTCTTTGGCTTCGTCCTATCAGGTCATTGGCATGATAGGCCCACGTTCCAAAGCAATAGTCGATCCCCATTCTGGATTTTAAAAGATCTGTATGGGCATCAAAATGGAGTACACAAAAGTTTTGAAAAAACTTTTGTGAATAAGCCTTTAGGATTGGCCACGTAATGGAATGGTCGCCTCCTAAAGCCAGAATTTTAACCTGAGGATTAATAGCAAACAGAATTCGGATAACTTCCTCAAGAATGGAAAGAGGGCTTACAGGAAGTTTTTCTTTTAAAGAAGGATAGAGCTCTTTTCTATGCTTTTGAATTTGCGCAGCAGAAAGCATTTTATCATATAAGAGCTGTGGAATGACAAAGAGATCTCCAATATCAATGACTTCTTTGGATTGGATATAGTTTAGAAAAGTTTTGTTTTGATAAAGTACTTTTCTGAGCTCCAAAGGGCCCATGTTGGCCCCTCGTAAATATCCAGCGCCACAGTCACTGGGGACCCCAATCAAAATGACTTTGGCTTTTGAAATTTGAGAAAAACTTTTTTTCCAAAATTCTAAAGCTTTGGGAGGCAGAGTTGTTTCTGGCCCTGCCGATACCACATAAATCCCTTTTCCTGGAGGGCGAAGCATGAGACTTAATTTTTTAAGAGAATCCATCCCATTACCATACACGAGTTCTGTTGCTTTTTCTAGCACTCATGATATGAGCTCTGAATAGTCATGAGTCTTGAAAAAATTTCTAGAAAATTCCCATTTTTGGTTGTCCCCCTTCATTATTTTGTGACGATTTTGTTGTATGTTCAATGTTCGCTGATTATTGGCACGGCCGTTTTTCCATCTATTTATTTCATCTATCTGTATTGGGCGTCGAGTGAAGGATGGGGGATTCCCTTACGTTTACTTGGATTTTCTATTTTGCTTGCGGCAGGTTATTTTCTGTATGCCATTTGTGTTATTTTTGTGGTGGCAGCGGTCTGTTTTATTTTTCGGCTTAAAATTAAAGAAGGGCGTCACTATGTGTATTCAGCCGAGGCCATGAAATGGGCCAATTATAATAGCCTGATTTTGATTGTTCGATATACGTGCATTAATTTTTTAAGAGTCACCCCTTTTATCACACTTTTTCACAGGCTCATGGGAGCAAAAATTGGCAAAAATGTTCAAATTAATACGGCGGTGATTGGAGATTCTTGTTTTTTAGAAATTGGAGATCATACTGTGGTAGGGGGAGACGTGACCCTGGTGGCCCATGTGGCAGAACATGATACCTTGGTTGTGAAAAAAGTAAAAATTGGCAAAAAAGTGACTCTGGGAATTATGAGTATTATCATGCCTGGAGTAGAAATTGGGGATAACGTCATGATTGCTGCCAATTCTGTTCTCATTAAAGATACGAAAGTCCCATCTAATACGGTGTGGGGTGGAATTCCTGCGCGTCAATTATCAATCAAAAAATAATTCTTTTTTATTCTTAATTTTTTCTGGAATAAGATTTACAAAATCTTGAAGTGCATCATAGAGACAGGGGACGACAAATAGAGTTAAAACGGTAGAAAAGAAAAGTCCCCAGCTCAGAGTCAATGCAGTCGGGGCTACGATGGGATCGCTTCCTCCAATTCCATAGGCCAGAGGCCCTAATCCAAAGATAGTTGTAGCTGCAGTTAAGATGATAGGGCGCAATCTTTCGGCGCAGGCATTTAAAATCATTTGGTGGGGATTATCTCCTCGTTTCCGATGTTCATTCATAAAATCAATTAAAATAATGGCATTGTTGACGACAACGCCGGAAAGGCCAATGACTCCAATTAAGGCCATAAAGCTAAACGGTTGACCATGGATCAAAAGCGCAAGCACAACACCAATCAAGCTTAAGGGAACAGTGATTAAAATAATAAGAGGCTGAAGCATGGATTTAAAGATAATGCACATCACGAAAAGAATTCCTAAGAATGCTAGGCCAAATGCTTTGCCAAGACTTTTTAAAGATTTTTGGGAATCTTCCTGCTCTCCTCCGTATTTGACAGTATAGCCCACATATTTTTGATCAATATCTTTAAATTGTTTTTGAAGCTTTCGATTCATTTTAAAAGAGGTCGTGTATTTTTGATCGACTTGGGCGGTAACTGAAATGGTTCGTTTGTAATCATAATGATTAATGTAAGAAATTCCTTCACCTTCTTGAACTTGAGCAACTTCACTGAGGGGGATGAGATTTCCGCGATCATTTGAAATAGTTAGTGTCCCAAAAATATCTCGAGTGTTTCGAAATTCTTGGGCGAGTCTCACTCGAACATGAATTTCTTCATTGGTTTTTTTGATCGAAGTTGCTGTGGTCCCTTCAAAGGCCGTTCGAATGGTTTGGGCAATTTGGCCTGTGGAGAGTCCTGCTTGAGAGGCTTTGAGTTCATCGACAATAATACGTAGTTCTTTTTTTCCGCTTTCAAAGCTATCTTCGATTTCACTGACCCCTTTTTCTTTTTTAAGTTCTTCTTTAAAGAGAGCGGAAATTTGTTTTAAAACTTCAAAATCTTCTCCTCGGATTTCAACAGATACAGGTTTTCCAATCGGAGGGCCTGGGGTGACTTTCATAAATCGAACTTCTTCAAACCCTTGGATGGATTCGGCTTGTTTTTGAAGATCTTTGATCACATCATCTGCCGTTCTTTTTCTTTTAGATTCTGGTGTAAGATAGACCGTAATTTGCGCAAGATGCCCCCCGCGATTGACAAAAGGATCGTTCACATCTTTTTGAATGGAACCTACTTGAGTGGTGAAAGTATCTAATTCTTTTTGAGAAAGTTTTGCCACTAAGTCCTCTAGGGGTTTCATTTTTTGACTGGTGTCTTCAATGGGAGTTCCCAGTTTTGTTTTGGCTTTGATAAAGAAAATTTCAATGCCTCGAGCAGGAAAGAGGACAAAATGAACAACCTGCGTTCCTAAAAAAACAGCAACAATAATGGCAGCTACGCTGGCTCCCAAAACTCTGTATTTGTAGGTGAGTGCTTTTTGAAGAAGTCTCATGTAGTTTTCCTTAAGCTTTAGAAACCAAGGAGGGGAGAGAAGTTTTTCTTTTTGAGGATTAATCCACTTGGCGCAATGGCCTGGTAGAATAATAAAGGCCTCTAAAAGAGAGGCCAAGAGAGCAATAATAACAACCGCTGGGATTTGCCAAATAAATTTCCCCATCGTGCCAGACATGAATGCTAAAGGAAGAAAAGCAATGATGGTTGTGGTGACCGATCCTAATACAGCTTTAAAAACCTCAGCACTTCCTTTGAGCGCTGCTTCATAGGAGGATAATCCTTTTTGAATATAATTATAAATATTTTCAGCAAAGACAATGCCATCGTCGACCAACATTCCAGAAACAATAATCAGGCCAAACATGGAAATAAGATTCACAGTCATTCCAAAAAACTTCATGACTAAAAGTACAGTAAAAAAAGCAAAGGGGATGCCTAAGACTGTAATCATAGCAATCGTTCTTGAAAGAAACAGAAAAAGGATGATGAGAACGAGAATAATACCAAATAACCCATTGCTGACTAAAACATTCAGCCGGCGTTTGACATAATAAGAAGAGTCATTGGCTGTTTCTAAGTGAAGTTCTGGAGGGGTTGTTTTTTTAAATTCTTCAACTATTTTTTTAACGGCTTGGACAATTTTAAGCGTATCCCCTTTTTCTTGTTTTAAGACAATGAGCGTAAGTGCTCTTTGGCCCCTTAGTTTTTCAATCTTGGTTTCTTCGGCAAAGGTATCTTCAACTGTGGCTACATCTTTAATTTTGTTCGCATTGCCAAGATCATTCGATCGAATTACCGTTTCTAAAATTTGCTCTGGGGTTTCCACTTCACCTATGGTGCGGATGAGAAATTCTTCTTGAGGTTGTTTTAGGGTGCCTCCGGGAAGATTAATATTTTGAGTTTGAAGACTTGCTGCAATTTGAGGAAGAGAGAGATGGAGCTCTTGTAAACGGTGGGGATTCACCTCCACCCAAAATTCTCGATCTCTCCATCCTCGTTTAACAACTGAAGCGACCCCTTTAATGAGTTCTAATTTATCTTTTAAAAGGTCTATGTATGTACGTAGCTCACTTTCTGGTAGTCCAGAAAGATTGACTTCAATCGTAGAGAGCTGGTGTGTTTTAATTTCATGAACAGAAGGTTTTTCTACTTCTTTGGGTAAATCTTCAATACGGTCAATGGAACGTTGAATATCGGTCTTTACTTTTTCTTTTTCGCGCTTCGATAAATCTTCAAAAATAACGGCAATAACTGTCGAGCGTCCTTCAATGGAGACCGAGTGGAGCTTATCAATGCCATCGACTTCTTTTAAGGCTCGTTCAACAGGGATTGTGACTAGTTTTTCCACTTCTTTGGGAGAGCTGCCAGGGTAAAGTGTGGAGATGGTTACGACATCCATGGCCACCAAGGGAAAAGCTTCGCGCTGAATTGTAAAAAGAGCAATCGTTCCTGCAAGAAAAATAAAAAGTGTCAGAAGATTTAAAAATAGGGATTGTTTTAAAAAATATTCTAGGATTTTTTTCATAGGGCTTTTTTCAAAAGTTCATCTAGGAGAGTTCCTTGAGCCTTTTTAAAATCCAGTTTAGTTTTTTCATAATCCACTAGCACCTGAATTTTTTGGATAGAGCTATTTAAGTAGTCTTCTTGAAATTGAATAACAAAGTTGATGCTGGATCTGCCTTGATTAAACTTTTTTTCTTCCTCGAGCATTTTTTTCTTTAAAAGGATGCTTATTTTTTCTGAAGACTTGGCTTTTAAAGCAAAGGTTGTAAGTGTTTTTAAGTGTTGAGCCATGTCCAAATGAATTTCATTTTCAAGTTTTTGAAATTTGTAAAGAGCGGTAAGTTTTTCAATTCTGTTTTGATCGTACGTACTCTTGGCTGAATTATTTTCCAACGGGAACTTAAACGTAATGCCTGCGTAATAGGTGGGGTAATTTAAAGAGCCAATGTCATTCACAGCTCTGGGGTAGTCTTTGTCGAGTCCATTGGAGGCTAGCGTTGCTATGAGATCAATTTGAGGAAAAAGGGAATTTTTAGAGACAGACAAAGATACGTTTTTTTGCTCGAGTTCTTTTTGGGCCATTAAGTATTCTTTTCTACTTTTAAAGGCTTTTTCGATAGATTGAGAGAGCTCAAAGGTTTCTTCTTGAAAGGTTATAGGGTCTTTGGGAGTAAAAATGAGGGATGTTTTTTCATCGAGAGCCACTTTTAAACTTTCATGCGTCAGCTCCCAGTTATTTTTGGCCATGAGAGTGTCATTTTCTAGAGAAAGGACGTTGGCTTCAGAGGCTAAAATATCTGTTTTTTCAATCGTTCCCAGTTTTAATTTCTTTTTATTGGCGGCATAGAGTTTTTTTGCATGTTCTAAGGCTTCCTTTTTAATCTGCAAGGTTTCTTCTGCCGCTGAAAAATCCAAATAGAGTTTTGAAATTGTGGATAGAGCAGTTTCCATCTGATCTTCTGATCGATAGCGAGAGAGAATGTTTTTAAGCTCTCCAACTTTTAAATTGTTTCTGTCATTGATTCCGAAGAAATTTTTTAAAATGGGTTGGGTGATATTAAGCTCTAACTTAGGATCCCAATAGGTTGGGAGAGAGGAGGAGGTGGCATTTGTCTCTTTATAGATATTTTTAAATTGAAGATCCAAGTTCGTGCCTGTGATGATTTTTTTGGTAAGACTTGCATTAAAGTTTTCGGTGATGTTTTTAGTTCCAATCAAAGAGGTGGAAGTGGATTTGTCTCGATCATCTTTCCAGTCAGCCGTGGCAGCGGCTGTGGTATCAAATGTTGATTCGGCAGAATCAATATGCGTTTGTCCTTTTTCAGCTTCAAGTTGGGCAATTTTGACTTCTAAATTTTTTTCTAAGGCAATTTTTAAGGCTTGTTTTAAGGTTAAAGGTTTAGAGGCAGAAAAAGAGGTCGAGGCACCCAACATCACCAACATCAAAAGAAGGATGGAGGCTTTCACATTATCCTTTCACAGTAACTCCTATTTTAGGACATAAAGATGAAATGCTGCATTTGGAACACAGAGGTTTCCTGGCAATACAAATCTTGCGTCCATGGTGGATGAAGAGATGTGAAAAAAGTGTCCAGTCTTTTTGGGGGAAAAGAGGCATCATATCAAACTCTACCTTAACAGGATCTCTGTTTTTAGTCAGCCCCATTCGTTTGGTGAGCCTTAAAACATGAGTATCCACCACAATTCCAGGAGTATCATAGGCATTTCCTAAAATAACATTGGCTGTTTTTCTTCCAATGCCAGGAAGTTGGACGAGCTCTTCTAAGGTGCGGGGGACTTTCCCTTCATGTTTTTCAGCAATCATTTTACAAGCACCTAAAATACTCTTTGTTTTATTGGCATAAAATCCGGTAGAGCGAATGAGAGCTTCAAAGTCTTTGCTCGAAGCTTTGGCATAGTCCTTGGCGATTTTATATTTTTTAAATACAGCAGGGGTGACGATATTGACTCTGACATCTGTACATTGTGCAGATAAAATCGTGGCCACCATGAGTTCTAGAGGATTTTTAAAATTAAGTGCACATTTGGCGTTGGGGTAGTCTTTTTTAAGTTGTGTAAAAATCTTTATGGTTCGTTCTTTTAGATTCATCTATATGAACTCAAAAACTTCTCAATTTCTTTTAAAGAGCGTGTATTTAAAACGTCTTTGGTGGTGAGCCATCCTTTTCGAGCAATGCCTACACCAAATTTTAAAACTTCAATTCCACTGGTTCTGTGAGCATCGGGATTAATACTCACGGGAACACCTTTGGATTTTGCGAACTTGCAGATTGTCCAATCAATGTCAAGTCTGGAAGGATGAGAGTTGAGTTCCATGGCCTTTCCATAGTCGCTGGCCACATTGACCACTTCAAAGAGATTTACAGGATAGGGTTCTCGTTCAAGAAGGAGGCGTCCTGTGGGATGGCCAATCATGGTGACATATTTATTTTTGAGGGCTTTTGTAATCCTCTGAGTCATTTCTTTTTCAGCCATTCTAAACTTGGAATGCACAGAGGCAATCACAAAATCAAATTCGGCTAAAAGAGAGTCTGGGAAATCTAAAGAGCCATCGGGTAAAATATCGACCTCTGTTCCTTTTAAGATTCTAAAATTTTTAAGCTTGGTATTTAACTGGTCAATCGCTTTCCATTGTTTTTTGACACGATCTGATTTTAACCCATTGGCATAATAAGCAGCTTGCGAGTGATCTGAGATTCCTAGATAATCTAGCCCCATGGAGATCGCTTTTTCGACCATTTGTTCTAAAGTGTTTGCACCATCGCTTTCAGTCGTATGATTGTGAAAAGTCCCTTTTAAATCTTTAAGCTCTACAAGATCAGTAGGCAATTTTTTGGCCCCAAGGAAATTCTCACGAGCGGCTTCAATTTCTCCAGAGTTTTCTCGAAGCTCCGGTTCAATGTAAGAGAGTCCCAAAGCTTTAAAAATATCTGCCTCTGTTTTACAGGGAATCTTCTTTGTTCCTTTAAAAAGTCCATATTCGTTGAGTTTCATATCTTTGTCTTTAGCAAGCCCGCGCAAAGCTGTATTGTGCTCTTTACTGCCGGTAAAATAAAGAAGAGCAAAGGGATATTCTTTTTCGCTTACTACTCTTAAGTCTGTATTGATTCCTGATTGTAGAATGATACTTGATTTGGTTTCTCCTTGGGCCAAAATGCGATCGGTAAAAGGATAGGTGGTAAAAATTTTCATAATTTTTTCAGGGTGATCAGAACTAATCACGATATCAATATCTTTAATGCTATCTTTACATCTTCTGATACTTCCTGCGATTGAGATCTTCTTCACTTTAGAAGAGCTTGAAAGATAGTCTGTCAATTTTTGTGCCTCTTCTTGGGCTTTGGGAAAAAGATATTTTCCTTCATTTTTCTTGAGATGCGAAATCCCTTTTAAAATATTTTCTTCAGTTTTTTTACCAAACCCTTCTACTTTTGAAAGCTTATGGGCATGGCATGCTTTTTCTAACTCTGGAATTGATTTTAAATGGAGTTTTTTATAGAGGACTTTCACTTTTTTAGGCCCTAATCCTTGAATAGAAAGCATGGCAAGTACTCCTTCTGGAAAATCTTTTTTAAGACGATTATGCTCTGAGGAGCGCTCTGTTTCGAAGAGTTCAGTAATCGTTTTGGCCAGATGCTCTCCAATTCCTTTGATATCGGTGAGTCTATTTTCTTCTATGAGTTTTTCTAAATCTTCTTCTAAGCTTTCCAAAGCGCGAGCCCCATTTTGAAAAGCTCTAATCTTAAAAGGATTTTCATCTTTGAGTTCTAAAAGAACGGCCATCTCTTCTAAAACTTCTGCTACTCTTTGTTTGTCCATGAGCTTTAGGTATATCTCCTTCCTTGATCAATAATAAATGTATTTCCGGTAACAGAATCTACCGATTCAATGAGATACAAAACGGTATTGACAATTTCTTTTGGATCGATGGGCATTTGATTTTTTAATTTTTCTAAATCTTCAGGAAAGCCAATGGGGCCGGGGCAAATGGTATTGACTTGAATGCCGGGTGTAAAAATTTTTGCGAGCGTTTCAGTCATGGCCATAAGTCCTGATTTTGAAATCCAATAGGGGAGGTAATTGACGCGTGTGCGAGGACCTCCGCTATCTGCAATATTAATAATTTTGTACTGCTTTAAATTGCCTTTTTGAGAAAGCATCTGTTGAGCTACGGCTTGAATGCAAAAAAAGGGGCCTTTGAGATTTGTATCTAAAAACTGATCCCATTCTTGCTCTTTAATTTGGCCAAAGGGGGTGGCGTAAAATACGCCCGCATTATTGATCAGCACGTCAATTCTCCCAAAGTGTTGAATGACTTGAGAGACCATTTTTTCTGTTTCTGATACTGAAGCAAGATTGGCTTTAAAAAGGTGCGCCATTTTTTTATTTTTTAAAATTGTTTTGAGTGTATCTTGGGCTTCTGCTTCAGAGGTGTGGTAGTGAAGAGCGATTTTAGCGCCACGATCGGAGAGGGCAATGGCCAGTTCTCGTCCTAGACGTTTTGCGGCGCCTGTAATTAAAATAACTGACATTTTTCTAATGTACTTGTTTGATCAAATGATTCAAGGTATTTATCGCTGGCGTGAAATAGGGATTTGCCTCGAGAGATTTATATAAGGAAGCCAGCGCTTTATTGAGCATCCCTTTTTTAATCCAAATGCGGGAGAGATTATAGTGAGGGTAGCAATAAGTATTATAACTTTTAGCTTTGGTCGCTTTTTTTAAATAAAAAATGGCTTCATCGTAATTTCCTTTTTCAATCATGTAGGCGCCAATATCATTCCACGGATTTCCAAATTCAGGATCCATTTCAATGGCTTTTTGGCATTCTCCGATGGCTTCATCGTACCATCCCAGAAAAGAGTATGCCCAGGCTAAGAATGTATGAGCTTCGGGGGTTGGAATTTCATCGAGGGATTTTTTGTAAAAATCAATAGCTTTGTGGATATCGCCCCTGAGCTGGTGCTCGAAGCCAAGACGGAAATTCTCATCCTCCTTCAGCTTCTTTTCCACGTCCGCCATTCGTTAACTAAAAGTGTAGCAAAATTCGAAGGGTGAAGCAAGGCCTGAGTGCAAAATGCCTTGGCATAGATTTTGCTTGTACAGCTTTTGGTTGCTAAAGGCATGGGGCTTTTAGTAAAGTAAAAAATATTAAGTATGAGGAGTATGTATGAAAAATAATAATGGAAATAATCATAAGAACGATCTGGTAACCAAGACCTATGTAGATCAAAAATTCAAAGAGCATAGCGATGCTATTAAAGAAAATCGTGATGCTATCAAAGAGAATAGTGAAGCCATTAAAGATTTAAAAAACTTTATGACTGAAAAGTTTGAAGACTTTGCTAAGGACATGGCTGAAAAGTTTGATCTCTTCGCTCATAAATATATCATGCCTTTGTGGACAGATATGCAGACTGTTAAAGGGAATATCAATATTATGAAGACTGATATCGTAAATATCAAATCCGACATCGTCGATATGAAGGTAGATATTTCTGATCTTAAAAAAGATATGAAAGATGTCAAAAAGACTGTTCATAAACATGATGTTCAGATTACGGCACTTCGTGATTGGACACGGGTAAATCAATGACATGGACATTCATCATTTTACCGTTGGGCCGTTTTTAGAGCACACATATATTTTATCAGATCCTAAGACAAAAGAGGCCCTTGTTATTGATCCGGGCGGGGAAAATGAAAAGATCTTGAAGTATCTCAAAGAGAAAGATCTTCATTTGATTGGGATTTTTTCAACGCATGGGCATATTGATCATATAGCTGGTGCATATGAGTTGCGAGAGATGACCAAGGCTTCTTATCGCCTTAACGAAAGAGATCATTATTGGCTCGATAACTTGTCTCAAATTAGTACTTACTTTGGGATGCCCCCTGTGACAAAACCCACTGTTGATGCCTCAGTAGAAGAAGGGCAAGAAATTAAACTTGGGAATACTAAAATTAATGTCATTGCAACCCCAGGCCACACTCCCGGCGGTGTTTGTTTTTTAACCGAAGGAAATATTTTTGTGGGAGATACGCTTTTTGATGGTTCTATTGGTAGAACAGATTTACCTGGCGGCAATCACAAAGAGCTCATTCACTCTATTAAAACAAAGCTCTTAACCTTAGATGACAAACTCATCGTTCACTGTGGTCACGGCCCCGAAACCACCATCCAAAAAGAACGCAGTACTAATCCTTTTCTTGTATCCGTATCGTATTAAGAAGTTCTTGAGCTTCGAAATAAGAAGGATCGCGAGTGAGAATATCTTTTGCAATTTTTTTAGCTTCGTCGCTTTTTCCTTGCCAGTGGTACATGCGAGCCAGAATCATCCAGGCTTCAGAATTATTGGGCTCTTGATCCAAGACTTCTTGAATGAGGCTTTGAGCTTTATCATATTGTTGATCCCAGGAGAGTGTTCTTGCCAATGCAAGCTTTGCATCTGTATTTTTAGGCTGAAGGCTTAAAATTCTTTCGTAGGTTTCAATAGAATCCTTAAAATTTTTCTTTTCAGCATATTCTTTGGCGATAGAAAAAAGAGTGCCTACATCGTGGCTATTTTTTTTCGTGAAGGTGTAATAGAAGACGACGCTTCCTAAAATAAGAAAGGTTAGGATTAGAATCGTAAGTTTGTTAAACATCATCATAGAGATTCTTCACTGATGTCATCCCCGCGAAAGCGGGGATCAGAATGACATGATAGCAGATGACGTGTGGTAAATGCAATTTTTTGGTTGGCAGCAGCTTTCTTTTAAGTCATATTACTCTTTGTTTATGGATGCTTCTTTTGCAAAAAAACCAGAGTGGATTCGGGTCAAACTTCCATCAGGGCCGAAGTTTCTAGAACTTAAAAATTTGGTCCAGGGTTTAAAGTTGAACACCGTTTGTCAGGAAGCTCTGTGCCCTAATATTGAGGAATGTTGGGGCGGGGGGACAGCGACCTTTATGCTCATGGGAGATACCTGTACGAGAGGGTGTCGGTTTTGCCATGTGAAAACCGGAAATCCCAAAGGGGTGTTAGATTCTGATGAGCCGCAAAAAGTTGCCGAAGCTGTATCTCAAATGAATTTAACCTATGTGGTTTTAACCTCTGTCGATCGAGATGATTTGCCCGATGGGGGAGCGTCTCATTTTTCAAAAACAGTCAAGGCCATTAAAAAGAGGAACTCAAAAATTATTGTGGAGTGTCTTGTGCCAGATTTTAACGGTGATCCAAGGTCTTTAGATATCATGCTTGAGAGTGGAGCGGAGGTTTTAGCTCAGAATATCGAGACTGTAAAACGCCTCACCCGAAAAATTCGGGATCATAAATCAGGATATCAAAAGACATTAAATGTTTTAGAGTATTTTAAAAAAAATAAGCCCAGCGTTTTTACGAAGTCTTCTTTGATGTTGGGTTTTGGAGAAGCGGATGAGGAAATTTTAGAAACCATGGATGATTTAAGATCGATTGGAGTTGACATTTTAACTCTGGGTCAATATCTTCAACCCTCGAAAAAGCATGTGAAAGTAGAAAGCTATGTGCATCCAACACGATTTGAGTACTTGGCTCAAGTCGGGCGTCAAAAAGGATTTGCTTTTGTGGCAGCTGGACCCCTTGTTCGAAGTTCCTATCGGGCAGGAGAATATTTCATTGAGAACTTCATCCGTCAAAAAGGACAAACAGCATGACTGTTGAAATGGTTCAAATTTTAAAACCAGATGGAAGTTTGGTAAATTCCAAAATAGAGCCTAAAATTTCCGAGGCTGATTTAAAGAAGATGTATCGTGTTATGGTACTCACGCGCTTTTTAGATGAGCGCGGACTTACGTTGCAGCGTCAAGGTCGGATTGGTTTTTATGTGACCAGTACGGGCCAAGAAGCGATTGTTGGAAGTGCATTACCGTTACAAAAAGAAGATTGGATTTTTCCTGCTTATCGCGAACATGCAGTGGGGCTTTTCCGGGGATTTCCACTGAAAGTTTTTATTGGTCAGCTTTTTGGAAATAGCGAAGATTTGAACAAGGGGCGCCAAATGCCCAATCACTTTGCGTATGCTCCCATTCATTATGTTTCCATTTCAAGTCCCATTGCAACCCAAGTGGCGCAAGCTGCCGGAGCTGCAATTGCTTCCAAAATCAGAAAGGATAGCGCAATTGCAATTACGTATTGTGGAGATGGGGGAACGTCCGAAGGAGAATTTCATGCGGGGATGAATTTTGCAGGAGCTTTTAAGGCGCCTTGTGTTTTCTTTTGCTCCAATAACCAATATGCTATTTCTGTGCCAGTAGAAAAACAAACTGCACAGCCTGTCATTGCTGAAAAAGCAAAAGCCTATGGTTTTCCAGGGATTCGAGTCGATGGAAATGATGTATTGGCAGTGTATCAAGTGGTGAAAGAGGCAGTGACTCGGGCCAGAGAAGGCCAAGGGCCCACGCTCATTGAAGCTTTTACGTTTCGGATGGGGGCGCATAGCTCTTCAGATGACCCCACTCGATATTGTCCCAAATCAAAATTAGAAGAGTGGAGTCAAAAAGATCCCATTAAACGATTTAAGACCTACTTAATTTCTAAGAAACTTTGGTCAGAAGCGGAAGACACAAAATTAATTGAACAAGTGAAGCAAGAAATTTCTGACACAGTGACAGAAGTGATGAAGGGAACTCCTCCATCCTTGTCTTCCATGTTTGAAGAGGTTTATCAAGAAATGCCACTTAATTTACAGTGGCAAAAAGAAGAGCTCCTTGAAGAAGCTCGTGCCAAAGGGGAGTTTCTAGATTCTTCGGAGGCCTTCCCACTTTAGGATTTTATTTATGGCTCAACTTACTTTATTACAAGCAGTGAACGATGCATTAAAGACAGAAATGAAAAAAGATGATCGCGTCGTCATTTTTGGTGAAGATGTGGGATATGTGGGGGGAGTTTTTCGAGCGACGGAAGGGCTGCAAAAAGAATTTGGGGAGTCTCGGTGTTTTGATACGCCCCTTTGTGAATCTGGCATTATTGGAGCAGCGATTGGGATGTCTTTATATGGGTTACGTCCCATCGCAGAAATTCAGTTTTTAGATTTTATTTATCCTGCGTTTGATCAAATTATTTCTGAAGCTGCTAAAATGCGTTATCGCTCTGGGGGGCAATTTACCTGCCCCATGGTCATTCGCACCCCCTATGGGGGTGGGATTAAAGGGGGACATTATCACTCCCAAAGTACGGAGGCTTTTTTTGCGCACACCCCGGGACTTAAAGTTGTGATTCCTTCAAATCCTTATGATGCCAAAGGGCTTTTGATTTCTGCCATTCGAGATCCTGATCCTGTAATGTTTTTAGAACCCAAAAGACTCTATCGCTCTTTAAAAGGAGAAGTCCCCGAAGGAGACTATACGGTTCCTATCGGGAAAGCGCATAGTGTTTGCGAAGGGACAGATGTCACCCTTTTTTGTTATGGAGCCATGGTTCCTGTCTGTACAGAGGCAGCTAAAAAAGCAAATGGCCAAGGAACAAGTTGCGAAGTGGTTGATTTAAGAACCATTACCCCCTTAGATATGGAAGCCATTCTAGCTGCAGCACAAAAGACAGGGCGTGTGGTCATTGTGCATGAAGCCGTAAAAACTGCTGGATTTGGTGCAGAGATTTCTGCTTTAATTTCTGAAAAGGCGATGGAATATATGAAAGCTCCCATTTTGAGAGTGGCTGGTTTTGATACCCCGTTTCCGTATACATTGGAGCATGTCTATATGCCAGATAGCGTACGCGTGCTTAGAGCGATTGAAAAAGTAATGAAGTATTAGAGGAGAAGACTATGGATTTTAGATTACCCGATATTGGCGAAGGTGTTCACGAGGGAGAAATTGTTAAATGGCTTGTGAAAGAAGGGGATAGTATTTCTGAAGACCAACCTTTAGTTGAGGTGATGACAGATAAAGCTACAGTTGAAATTCCTTCTCCGGCTAAAGGGAAAGTTCAAAAAATTCATGCCCAGGCAGGACAAGTGGTCCAAGTAGAGTCTGTGCTTGTGACAATTGCAGAAGATGGGGCTCCAGAAAAAAGTCATCCTGAGCGAAGTCCTGTCATCCCCGCCCCCGATCGGAGTCGAGGGCAAGCTCCAGCGGGGATCTCTGAAGGATCTCGTCAATCTCCTCCTTCCACTCCCCAGCCTAGTAGCGGAGCAGTTTTAGCAACTCCTGCTATTCGAAAACTGGCTAAAGATTTAGGGGTCGATCTTTCCAAGGTAAAAGGGACAGGCCCAGAGGGGAGAGTCACAGAAGAAGATCTCAAAAAATTGCCTCTGCATGGTGTTCGAAAAACAATTGCACAGCGTCTTCAAATGTCCAAACACTATGCCCCTCATTATACGTATGTAGAAGAGGTCGATGTGACAGATTTAATGGCGCTTCGAGAAAAAATGAAATCAGACGCAGAAAAACAAGGAGTTAAGTT
>JACPSU010000076.1 GCA_016193105.1 Deltaproteobacteria bacterium
CTCATCTAGGATCACCAGATCATATTTTCCAGAGCAAACGCACTCTTTAGAAATTTCCAGAGCTTCTTCAACTGCTTTTTTGTGTTCTGCTTCTGGAAGTTTATCGTTCATGATTTTATAAAATCCTTTTCCAAGTTTTTTTAATTCTACATTCGGTGAAAGAAGTTTTACTCCTCTTTCTTCTCCGTAAGTCCAACTTCCTTTAATGAATTGAAGGATGACAACTTTCCAGTCATAGCCACAGGCACGTATCGCCATGCCGAGAGCCGCAGTTGTTTTTCCTTTTCCATTGCCTGTATAGACAATTACAAGACTCTTTTTGTTTGCTTGGAATTTTTTTTGATTCATTTTTGTTATTCTATACCAGAAAATTTTAAAAAAAAGTTAAAAATTTTTATTTTTTTCTTTGGATTTAGAAAAATGTGTGCTATTCTTTTTGTATAGATTTTAAGGGTTGAGTGTTGAACGTAGCACTTAAAAGAGGAGGAAAGACATGAAAAAGAAACATAAAAAGAAAAAAGCTAAAAAAACAAAAAAGAAAAAGAAGTAAGTTTTATCGTCTGAAAAAACCCCTTTCACCTTCCAGTGAAAGGGGTTTTTTATTGCCTCACTGAAACTAGATTTAGATTAAGAAGGGGGAAGTGGGGGTTTTTCGAGTTCGAAAAGAGCTTTTCCGCTGGCTCTGGTGTAAAAATGCCCGCCATTGCGCGCCACAAGATCAAGAAGATCTGGATGCATAACCCCATTTTTAGTGACAGATTCTGCGATATGGAAGACCAGCACCTCACAAATCGCTAGATTGCCCGAGCCTGGTTTTTCTCCCAAGGGGACCATTTGTTTGAGAACACACTCCATTTGAAAAGGAGACTCTTTCACTCGTGAGGGTTTGACTTTCAGAGATGGAATGGGAGTAAGCCCACTTTCTAAGAATTCATCTACGCCGGGTTTAAATTCTGCTGAGCATACATTAACTTGTTTTGCCATGGCATACGTGACCACTTGCACCACACATTCTTTGGTTTGAATAAGATTATTGTAGGTGTCTTTGAGTCCTCCGTCTCTGGTTTTTCGCGCTGGACTAAAAGCAATAATCGGAGGATTTGAACCAAAGGCGTTGAAAAAAGAAAAAGGAGCTAAATTTCTTTTACCATCTTGAGATAGGGTTGAAACCAGAGCAATGGGTCTGGGACTGACACCCCCGGTTAAAATTTCTAGCGTCTCTTTAGGTGAGAGCTCTTTGGCGAATAAGCTTTTCATCATGGGAGTTTCTTCTTAGCTAAGATGGAATAGTCTTTAGGAGTTTTTACAATGGTATTTTTAAGTTTTCCCAGTCCCGCTACTTCAAGTTCAATCGTATCTCCAGCTTTGAGCCAAATCGGAGTAAAGGATTCTCCTTTTTCTTTGGCTTTAAGTGCCCATGTACCGTTGAGTTCCATGTAGCAGCCGGTTCCTACGGTTCCAGAACCAATTACATCTCCTGGCTGAAGTTCTACGCCATAGGAGCAGCGCTCAATAATTTCTGCAAAGGTCCAATTCATATCTTTCATATTGCCTTCAGAGACTTGTTTTCCATTGTGAGTGGCCTTCATCCAAAGATCATATTTATTTCCAAAAGAGGTTTTGATCTTATAGGCTTCGAGTTCATCTGGGGTGACAAGCCAGGGGCCTAGGGCTGTCGCAAAATCTTTTCCTTTAGCAGGGCCTAAACTCAAAAGCATCTCTTCCATTTGAAGCTGACGCGCGGAAAAATCGTTCATGATGGTAAAGCCAGCGATATAACGATCTGCATCTTTAGATTCGATGTTTTTGCCTTTTTTCCCGATCACGCAGGCCACTTCAAGTTCAAAATCTAGTTTTTCTAAGTGATCTTTTTCGACACTTACTTTTCCTTCGCCAACAATAGCGGTGTGATTGGTGAAGTAAAAGATAGGATACTGATCAAATTGAGGGATCATCTCCATCCCCCGGTTTCGCCGGGCAGATGCCACATGCTGTCTAAAGGCATACGCATCTCGACAAGAAGGAGGATGGGGGACGGGGGCTATGAGTTTTACTTCCTTCAGAGGGAGATATTTTTTGGATTTTACTTTTAAACCGCCTACTAGAAACTCATTCATCGTCATTTGAAGATCCAACACGCGATCTTCAAGAAGGATTCCAGCGTGACTTCTTTTGTCTTTGGCTTTTTTTCGATTTAAAAAAGAGATGAGCTTCATGTTTCAAGCCACGAGTAAGGATATTTGGGGTCTACAGTTTCTTTTGCATTTAAAGTTAAAGAAAGAGGAGAAAAAGTATCAATCATAATAGCGTACTCATAGGTTTCTTTCTTGCCCACGGATTCTTCCGTTTTCCCAGGCTGAGGCCCATGGGTAATCCCGGCTGGATGAAGTGTAATCGAGCCTTCTTCAATCCCTTTTCGAGACATAAAGTTTCCTTCGGCGTAGTAAATGACTTCATCACTATCAATATTGGAATGAAAGTAGGGGGCAGGAATCGCTTGAGGATGAAAATCAAAAAGTCGGGGAACAAAAGTACAATAGACAAAATGTTCTGTTTTAAAAACTTGGTGTACAGGGGGAGGAAGATGAAGCTTCCCCACTTTGGGGGCAAAGGCTTTAATATTTAAGATATAAGGATAAAGATATCCATCCCATCCAACCACATCAAAAGGGTGGTGATTTAAAATATGTTCAAAGGTTCGTTCTCCAGCTTTTAAAACAAGTCTAAATTTAGACCGTTTATCTTGAGGCTTTAAAAACTGGGGCACCTGAAGATCTCGTTCGCAGTAGGGGGCAGATTCTAAGAGCTGACCATAGTCATTTCGATAGTGTTTGGGGATATCAAAAGCGGTGTCAGATTCCACAATCAAAAGCTTATTATTTTTAAACTCTTTAAACTTAAGCTGATAAATCGTTCCTTTGGGAATGACGATCTGAGAACCCTCTTCAAAGGCCATTTTTCCATATTCCGATAGAAAAAGGCCTTTTCCATGATGGATAAAAATGACCTCATGGGCATAGCTATTTCTAAAAAAGTCGTCTGTGTTTTGGGTGACATGAGCAGTCGAGATAGTGCAATGAACATTCTTAAGATAGGTAGAGCGGGCAGTCATAAAATCGCCCCTAGATTTTTTGCGCTCGGTAAAAAAATGATGATTTTGAAGAGGACTATTTTCCCACAAGGGCGTTCCTTTAGAAGGGAGTTCTTTAATTTTTAACACCTGAGTAGGCATGTGAATGTGGTATTTGTTGGAGTACACCCCTGAAAAACCTAAAGAGCTTACGTGCTCTTCTCGATAGAGAGATTTTTTGTCTTTTTTATAAAACGTAATGTGGCGTTTGGGAGGAATTCTTCCTAAAGAGTGATAGAAAGGCATTTACCAGTTTCCTCGTTTCTTTTGATCGTTTTCAATGGCTTCAAAAAGGGCCTGAAAATTTCCTTGTCCAAAGCCTTGCGCTCCATTTCGTCGTTGAATGATCTCAAAAAAGAAGGTGGGGCGATCCCCAATGGGTTTTGTGAAAAGCTGAAGCAGGTATCCTTGGCCTTCGATGTCGCACAAAATTCCAAGTTCTTGGAGTTCATCGATATTTTCTGTAACTTTAAATTTCTTCTTGCGCAGTTCATCATAGTAAGTTGCCGGGACTTCTAAAAATTCAACCCCATTTTTACGCAATGCTCGGATGGAAGCAATAATGTTTGGAGTAGAAATAGCAATGTGTTGAATGCCTGTTCCGTGGTACTCTTCAATATATTCTTCAATTTGAGATTTTTTAAGGCCTTTATACGGTTCATTAATGGGGAGTTTAATGACATTGTCTTTAGCGCGAACAACTTTCGAGAGCAAGGCAGAATATTTAGTAGAGATATCCCCGGGGCCAAATTCGATAAAGGTTTCAAAATCCAGAGTTTTATTAAAATAATCTGCCCAACGATCCATTTCTTTTTCCCGAACGTTTCCGACAATATGATCAATCGCCTCAAGACCTGTCTCTTCACATTGAATGACAAAATCTTGTATGGGCTTATCAAATCCAGGCTTAAAGAGTCCTTTGTAATGGGCAGTGTTAAAAAATCCCAGCTCGGTATCATCGTAAATTCTGATGAAGGCTTCTTCGATATATCCGTGGGAATCTTCTGTGCGGTAAGGTTTTTGGACAGTGAGTGCCCCGTGTTGAACGGCTCTACTGAAAGATTTTTCAACATCATCCACTAAAACTGAAAATCGTTTGACTCCGTCTCCATGGAGCGTGACAAAAGAGGCGACATCAGAAGTGTTGGGTTTTAGAGCAGAAGTGATTACCCATTTAATTTTATTTTTAGTCAGATAATAGGAAATGCGATCTTTACGTCCTGTTTCAGGCCCTCGGTAACCAGCAATGCTAAAGCCCATGGCTTTAGCATACCAATAGGCCACCATTTTGGCTGAGCCCACATAAAATTCGACATGATCAAAGCCGTAAATCATAAGCTCTCAAAATATCAAAGAACTTGTGTTTAAAGCAAGAATAAGTATATATTTTTTTGAGCATGTTCAGCAAGTTTCAAGAGCGTATCAATAAAGAACTTCTTCAGCACCGGGTCATTACGGATAATAAATTTACAAAATGGTGGAGTAAGGGAGAGCTGACGACAGAGCAAGTAAAGACGTTTATTGTTCAGTTTTCTGTTTTTTCAAATTTGTTTTTGATCGCACAGCTTAAAAAAATGATCAATGCTGATTCTTTGGAAGGGATGCGAGCCTCTAAAGAAATTTTAGCCAATGAAATTGGGGTTATTTTTAATTCTCCCAAGAAGTCTCTTAAAGCTGTGACAGATAAAGATCGAGAAGGGGATCCTGAGCTTGTTTCTACGGAAGGAACCGTAGAAGGGGGGCACTTTCGTTTTCAGGCGGCCCATTTTGAGTGGCTTCTTCGGATGGCTGAAAAATTAGAGCTTGGATTTAATGATGTGGGGAGGCGCTGCCATGGAACAAAATC
>JACPSU010000080.1 GCA_016193105.1 Deltaproteobacteria bacterium
CTTGGGATGAAAGGACAAGAGAGCTCTTTTATACCAAAGTTTTAGTCCCCTCCCTCTTAGATAGAGATGAAAACTATGTGGGATCTACCCAAGAAGATTCTGCAAAGGTCAGGTTCTTAGATGAAGTCTTTCACCAAAATCTTCGTGCAGGAGAGCTTATGGATTTACATTTTAGTGAAGAAAGAAATGAAAATCGCCCAGTAGGCAAAAAAATAGCCGATATCTCAGAAGAAGATCTTTTAATAGATCTCCTGTATCTTTCGGAAGAAAATATGGGAAACGATTCTGTTGAGAGCTTCATTTCTGAGGAGCATTTAAAGTTTTCTGCCGGTTATTTACGAGCCAATCCTAATGCTAGAGATGCCCTCATGTTGGTTCACGAGGAATTTAGAAATGTTATCTTAGGAGCTAAAGATCAAAAAGTTTCCTTGAGGGACTGGTCAAAAATTTCAGAAATTATTTTTACAAAATTTTTCCTCTGGAAAAAATTCTTTGAATACCCTCGCTATCAACAAAATTGGATCTCTCAATTCGTTTCGGATGTAAGAGGAGGCATTCAAGAACGCCAAGCCACACTTGGTGATAGATTTGTGTCTAGACATACCGATGATGAGGGAGCATTTTTGGCTACGATGAATTATGCTAAAGATGCTGCAAATCTTACAGAAACAGGGGTGTGGATTATATTAGATTCTTTTATTTTTGCGGGCCTGGAGGGAGCCACAGATTGGGGGTATTTGGCCCATGAACAAGGGAAGCTTCAACTAGATCCCACCCTTGGAGATTCTACATTGGCTGAATTTATGCTCTATTTGGAAGCTGCAGGAGCCGCAACCATTTTTATGCCTCTAGCTAAGGGATCAATCAAAGGCTTTAAGGCGATTGTTTCTGGTTCCTTAAAAGGAGGGGCAACAACTCTCATTAAAGAAGGGGAAAAGGGAATACTAGAAGCTGTTGCCCATACCTTGCCCGAAAGACCCCATGCCCTCCCAGGCATTCCTGCCTTAAGGGAATTAGAGCCTAATCCAGCCATCCGATCCACCTTAAGGCAAAATTTAGATCTTGCAGAACAAAAAGCAAAACAAGCAACAGAGATCTTAAGCGAAAAATTTGGTTTTCTAAAAAATGCAGAGGGAACAAATATTACAACGCTACTCTCAAAAGATCCAAATCCCACAAAAGAAGTGGGTTATCACCTAAGAAAATTAGAGCTAGCACAAAATATTTCTCGCAAAGGAAACATAGCCTCCCTCCCGGGTGAAGGAGCCATAAAAGGACAATTTATGTTCCTAAAACAAGGATTACGTATCCAATATGAAAGCAAGCTTACCGCTCGAGACTCTGAATTTCTTGAAAATATTTTAAAGATGAAACATCCAGGACATTCTTCTACCTCTGCTTTTGACACACAAGAAAAGATAAAAGATTTTTTGAAAGCTTATGGAGATCCCAGAGACCCTGAATCCCTCAAACGATTACAGATACGAGAAAATTGGGTAGATGGTGAGCAATGGGGGGACTTACTAGAAAACTTAGGAGGCCCATCTTGGCGTGTTAAAAGAATAGAATTCTTAGATGAATTAGGGACACGCCTTGAAGAATCAGATCATGCCATAAGATATGCGTTTGAAATGAGATCTTATTTAAAAAAGCTATTGGCACAACGGCGCCCTCATTTGAGGCCCTCTGAAATCGATAACATCATAACAAGAGACATACAAGGTGCATATGGGGACCCTATGACAGCGTATGCGAAAAAAATTGTTGACCTCAAAAGTGAAGAACTGGCCAAGCGATTAAATGTCAACCAACTGAGTCTCCACGATCAAGAGCGTTTTGAAACCGCTGCAAAAATAGCAACACATATGGCCTTAGAAAAATCAGCGTATCACTCTAAAGTACGGCTTTACCAAGCTCTGGCAAAAGATCCTTTATTTTCAGATTTAATTGAAGTGACTGAAAAAGGAGGGGTAAAGCTTACAGCAAAAGGAGAACAAGCTGCAGGCTCAGAATTAACCACCTATTGGAGGAGGGCCTTTTCAAACCCTGAAAGAGCAGATGAACTTATCTTTCACAACTATATCCAACAACTTGTTAGCGATGGTGAAAAAAATCCTGTATTCCAACAAGCCTTACAAATGAATATCCCAGGCATCGGCGGGACAACAGACGTTTCAGCCATGGAAGATGCCGTCCAACGTGCTATCGAAGGTGTTTTAGCCACCTACTGATTTCAAAAAATGCTTAAGCACTTCAGCTAAAGGAATTCTCTTTTCAGTTCTCCGAGTTTCAAAAGCTTCTAAATCCATTTCATCTTCTAGGTGCTCTTGGATTGCTTCTTCAATGAAATGACTCATTTTTAAACCTCGTTTTTTACAAAAAAGCATCAATGCATCCTTTACAGTTATGGAAAGGACCGTTGAAATATTTGCTTTTTTAAGTGGAGCCATAAATCTCAAACCTCTATATTTAAATATACATTACCTATTCCCTTCCCTATTCTTCCCTTGATACAAATA
>JACPSU010000140.1 GCA_016193105.1 Deltaproteobacteria bacterium
CGTTTGATATTTTTTAACTTTATATTGTTTGGCTACGGCCACATCTTTATCTGGATCGATAAAATTTACTTTAATTTTATTTGAATGATAGGTGTACTTATTGACCAAATCATCAAAGAGAGGCTTTTCTTGGGCTTTAAAAAATCCTGTAATCTTTACTTCATCTTTTAAACTTTTGACCACTTTAATAGACTGTGGAGCCAAAGAAAAAAGTTTTTGTTCTGTAAAATCAAACCGCTTAGTGTGACGACTCCCCATAAAATTAAGAGCCGCCAAAATCCCTATAACAATGAGAGATAAAACCACTGCGTTTGCGGTATAAGATGTGGATCGTTGGTATTTAAACATTTTTTATTACCTCCACCTGTAAGACTCAATGGATTGATAGGTCAAAAAGAGTCCCAATGTAATAAAACTTACATAATAAACAATATCTTTGGTGTCGACCAAACCCCGAATAAAATTAGATAAATGATCAATAATCGAAATATAGGAAAGAAGCTGGCTGCCTATAGAATCCCCCGGCCCTGAAAGCCAGCTAATAATCCAAAAGAATAAAAAGAGACCAAAGGTAAGTGCTCCTGCAGTAATTTGGTTTTCTGTCAGAGCAGAAATAAAAAGTCCAAAAGATAAAAAGGAGGCCCCCAACAAAAAAACTCCCAAATAACCGACCAAGATTTGTTTTAAATCGATCCCCCCAAAAATCATTAGAATCAGAGGATAAACGAACGTCACTGCTAGCATAATCGAGAATAAAAGAAGCGCAGACAAAAACTTACCCAAAACCAGCTCCACAGGATGAAGAGGCGAAGTCAAAAGAAGCTCTAAGGTTCTCATCTTTCGTTCTTCAGCCAAAAGCCGCATCGTCAGAAGACTCACCAAAAACAAAAAGATGACAGCCATATTTCCGAGAACAGGCTGCATCACCATGGCATTCACATTCATCTCGGACATCCCCCCAAATTGCATAAAGGCTTGGGATCTTTTTAAGAATTCAAAAAGAGCGGCACAAAACATCCAGCTCATAATCCCCACAAAAACCGTAATGACCAAATATCCAATCGGGGTCACAAAATATGTTTTTAAATCTTTCCTGGCAATAGCCACTACATTGCGCATGGCTTTCCTCCTCATTCCTCTGTCGTTAATTTTAAGAAGACATCTTCGAGACTGACCGTTTTCACTCTCATTTCTAAAAGCCCCATATTATTTTGAACCACTACTTTTGAAATTTCATCTCGTACTTGATCATCTACACGGCATTCCACCAAAAATGCTCCTTGTTTTTGATCATCCCTGGCCACTTGAATCACCCCTGGAATCGATTTTAACTTTTCCAATGCCCCTTGGGGATTTCTAAGTTGAATCTCCACCTTATCTGTTTTTCGAAGTTGACTCGAAAGCCGATCATACGTGTCCACAGCCACAATCTTTCCTTCATTAATAATAATAATTCTTCGACACATTTGAGTCACTTCTGGCAAAATGTGTGTACTTAAAATAACCGTGTGTCCACCTGCCAGATCTTTAATAAGCGAGCGAATCTCAAGAATTTGCTTCGGATCCAGCCCCACCGTAGGCTCATCTAAAATCAAGACCTGAGGATCATGCACCAAGGCTTGAGCCAATCCCACCCGTTGCTGATACCCTTTAGATAGGTGTCCAATCAGTCGTTTTTGAACTTCTCCCAAACGACATTTCTCTACCACACGAGAAACAGCCTGAGATTTTTGATCTTTTGGAACCGCTTTAAGTGTCGCCACATAGATTAAATATTCTTGAACTGTCATTTCAGGATAAAGAGGAGGGACTTCTGGTAAATAGCCAATTCTTCTTTTCACTTCATACGAAGCCTCAAAGACATCAAATCCACAAACTTCTGCTGTCCCAGAAGTAGCAGGCATAAAGCCTGTTAAAATCCGCATAGTTGTTGTTTTACCTGCCCCATTAGGACCTAAGAGCCCTACAATCTCTCCCCGTTCGACCTCAAAAGAAAGGTTATCAATCGCATGAAGATTTCCATACTGCTTCGTCAAATTTTTGACACTAATCATAGAAAGATGAGACTCCTCTCTGGCTTAAAACTGTTCTTACAAGAAATAACGAATAACAAAAACAAATAGGGGTTGTCAACCGATGCACATTTTCTCTATACTATAGAAATGAAGGGTCGCCGACCCAACCTGGGCAGGATTTCTTTCATAGTGATTTTGTTTGCTCAGTTGTTACAGGGCCCCCTACTCCTAGCTGCACCTAAAATTCTTTTTAAACCCGATCACTCCCCTTTGCCTTTAGCCCCCTTTCCCAATAACTTTTTTACTACACCAGATGCAACATCCGAAACAGGCCTCAGAGTTCAACTCCCCATTCAGAGCCAAGAAAAAAAGATGACAGCCTTTGAAAAACGCATTCGAGAAAAAACAGCACTCCTTAACGGCTTTGGAACTTTTTCTCCTATTTTAATCCCTTTTGATAGCCCCCTAGACTTAAAAACCATTGGAGAAGAAAGCATTGTCGTAGTTAATCTCCAAAAAAATTCTTCTCATTATGGCAAACGGGCGGCTCTAGATTTTGGCTCAGGACTTTTTGAATATCAAACTGAACGCCCGACCTCTTATCTCCCCTATGATCCCTTGGCGAGCTCCTTAGATAGCTTTTTATTTAAAGCCGGCAATCGTAAAGTTTTTTACGACGATGAAACTCACCCTCTCATTGCTCGGCCCCTGACTCCCTTAGCAGAAGAAAGTCGTTATGGAGTGATTCTCACAAAAAATTTAAAGGGCGAAGATGGTGAGTCCATTCAAACAGATTTAGTGACTTCCCAAGATTTATTGACAGAGCTAGAGACCTTGGGCTTTTCTCCCCAAAACATTTCTTATGCCTGGGAGTTTACAACCCAATCCACCACAAATCTTCTTAAAGAAGCTAGAAAAGCCCTCTATGGAGAAGGCCAATGGGGACAACTAGGGGCTCAATTTCCACCGGTCTTAAGAGAAATTTCTGATTTAAAAACCTGGCCTTTTGATATTGATCTCAATCGTTATGTTTTAACCCCTACCGTTTTACAAAAAGTACTCTCCCTCATTGCACGTATTGCCACCAAAGTTCACCTTGTAGAAGATTTTCCGATTAAGGACATCATCAACTGGGACTCCGTTGATTATTTTGTATTCGGAAGTTATTTTTCTCCTCAATTTAATAAAAATAACTTTAAACTTCTCGAACCCAGCCGAGAACCTGTTTATTTTATGGCGGCCATTCCTAAAAAAAACAGGGGCAAAGGCCCCCCCTTCCCAGTCACTATTTTTGGACATGGAAATAAAAGAGCACGCGTGGATGCTATTGGGCTTTCCAATACATTAGCCCAAGCTGGAATTGCAACCATCACCATTGATGCTGCAGGCCACGGGCCGGATCATTTTTTAGCAGCCATCCCCGTTTATATTAAACGATTTTTCTCTCTGGCGCAGACACAAGATGAAGAAAACTTTAAGGCCGTGAAAAAAGATCTGACCTCGTTAGGGGACATGGTAGGCGTTGAAGTCACAGATGAAGATTTATCCAGCGAATCTCTCATTGGAAAACTCATTGATAAAATATTTCGAAGAGGAATTCTTCGCGTTTTGACACGAGAAGGTCGAGCCACAGATATTGATCAAGACGGGATCCCAGATTCTGGAGAGGCTTTTTTTACAGCTGATTTTTTTAGCACACGAGAAATTGTTCGCCAAACCATTCTAGATTTTTTTCAACTCACCCGAGTCTTAAAAAATTTAGGCATCGACCAAAATGGCAACGGAAAAATCGAACTTCTCGAAGGAGATTTTAATTTTGATGGCATCCCCGATCTGGGAGGCCCCACAAACCCCATTTATTATGTGGGGCTTTCCATGGGAGGGATGATTGGATCTCTTCTCATGGCCACCGAACCTGAAATTCAAACAGGGGTTTTAAATGTCGGAGGCGGGGGGCTGCTGGATATTCTACTTCGTACCTCTTCCAAATATAATGCCAAACGCATTTTTCACCAACTGTGGGGGCCTGCCGTCGTAGGGGTTCCCCAAAATGGAAGAACGTATATTACATTTAATGGTCGAGAAACAAATGACGCATTTACCATCATTGAATCTTTAGAACCCGGTGGGGCTGTTTTCTTAAGAAACAAAACAAAACGAACTGTATTTAAAACAGAAATTAACTCCGAACGCGGATTTTTAACGAAACTTGCCGCAGATAACGGGGATCAAATGGAGCTCGATGTTTTTCATCCCTATGGAACTTTGATCGCTCATATTGAGTTTCCCATTACCTATCAAGAAGGACTCGGATATTTAAGAAATACGCCTGAGTTTCGACAGATGGCATTTATGGGGCAATGGCTTGTAGATCCAGCCGATCCGGTCAATTTTGCTCCCCAATGGAAAAATAAAAATGTACTGATGCAACTTGCCCTGGGAGACTGGACTGTGCCTGTATTATCTGGTATTCATTTGGGACGTGTGGGAGGGCTCATTAGCCCTTCTAGACTCCAATGGCTTATGGATAAAAAAATTCATAGAGGAGAAATTATAAAAGTGGACACAGAAGAGAATCCTCCAGAGTCTCTCAAAGGCTCTGCCATTCGGTTTCACCCTTCCGGAAAACATGAATATCTCATTATCCCCAACCTCAAAGATAAAGAGATGATGTCCTACACCGCTTTTTCTCAAGCTCAAGTGGTACGCTATCTTCTCTCCCATGGAGAACGGATCGATTGAAGTTTAAAGATGTTTTAAGACTTTTTATTCCTACGGTGTGGAATCTTTTTAAGATGGCCATCCTTCCTACTGCCTTAAATAGACGAATGCTCCGAGGAAAGCTAAGACGATTTTGGTTGGTTTATTTTAGAAGGCGTTATGTCGAAGAAG
>JACPSU010000141.1 GCA_016193105.1 Deltaproteobacteria bacterium
CACGACATCTTATGTTTTATGAAAAGCGCTTTTAATAGAAAATGATGCGGATCACTTTAAAACATCATCTTTGAAAAATGAGATAGGCTCCCAGCGCAATGAATGAAAAACCTGCTGCGCATTTTAAGGTAAAAGCTTCTTTCAAGTAGAGCACAGAAAAAATACCAAAAATAGTTAAAGAAATAACTTCTTGAATAGTTTTAAGTTGGGCGGCAGAAAAAGAAGCATGCCCAATACGATTCGCTGGCACTTGAAAACAATACTCAAAAAACGCAATCAGCCAGCTCACCAAAACCACAGAAATAAGTGGTGCACTTTTATATTTGAGATGGCCATACCAGGCCACCGTCATAAAAATATTTGAGATCGAGAGCAATACAATCGTTTTCATATTAAATAAAGGGTGGGTGACGATAAGGTGGCTTCATTGATATTGGCAAAGGACATAGTTCCTTTTACAGGTAGAAAAGAAAAATTACAAGGAGGTTTATAATGCTACGACTATGGTTTACTCTCTTTTATTTGTTAATAATCTTTTCTGTAGTCAAAGAAACAGGATTTAATATTCATAAAATGGCTCACAAGATGCAAGCCATGGCTACACAAAAAGCTTTGGAGCCATGGCCTCAACTTCCTATTATGAAAAATCCTCCTCTTCCGTAATAAATCAAAAGGATAAAAAAAGACTTGATTAATATTACCTTTTTTGATAATATTAATATTGGTGATATGGCCTCTCTATGTTTGTAATTGATAAGTTTAAGACGGAAATTGGAAAAGAACCCTATTCAGAATGGATAGAGACGCTCGATGTTGTTACTCAAGCTAAGATTTACGCATACGTGGATCGGGTAGCTCTGGGTGGAGCCAAGAGAAATATGAAGCCAGTAGGAGATGGGATTTTTGAGATTACGATTGATTATGGACCTGGATACCGAGTTTATTTTGGGAGAAGTGAAAATCGAATCATACTACTTCTGGGAGGAGACAAAAGCTCTCAGGATAGAAATATAAAAAAGGCCAAAGAATTATGGAGGGCATATGAATCGAAGTAAATCATATGATCAAGAATTAAGTGAAAAACTAAAAAACCCACACTTTGCTCAAGCCTTTCTTTTAACTTTAATGGAAGGAGAAGATGGCCTAAGTGTTGAAGAAGCCCTAAAACATGCCATCGAGCGCATGGGGATAAAAGAGTTTTCAGAAGCATCTGGCATCCCCTCTCCTAACATTGTTGATTTTTTAAAAGATCGCAGACGTCCAAAACCAGAAACACTTGATCTCTATCTTCATCCCTTTCACTTAAGAATAAAAATTGAGCTTGAAAAGGTCGCGTAAAATTCAACTCTCAAAGCAGTCTCACAGCAGTAGAACTTGCCGTTTATTTAGAGTTCCTAAAGAATCTCGTAACCCATCTAAGGGGTGCGCCTACCGAACTGCAAAGAACGCTTTTAAAAGCAATTACAGGTAAAATTAAGGTGTTTAATGGGGAATTAGAAATCTATTACCGCTTGGAAAAAGACCACATTGAACACTGCAAAAAAAATTTAGAAAGCGGTAAAAATACCTTGACATCAAGGGTGGGTGACGGGATTTGAACCCGCGACCCTCGGGACCACAACCCGATGCTCTAACCAGCTGAGCTACACCCACCACAAAATGTGCCCAGCAGGAATTGAACCTGCAACCTAGTGATTAGAAATCACTTGCTCTATTCAGTTGAGCTATGGGCACAAAAAAATTGAACTTTAAGGTATATAAAGAAAGAGTGCTATGTCAATAAATTAGAACGAAAAGCCTTTTGAACCAAAGAAGAGGATATCTCCTTCAACTGACCCGGCTTTAAATCACTAACTTCAATAGATCCAATAGCCACACGAATGAGTTTTTGAACCGTCAAACTTGCCGCACCACAAATCACACGAATTTCTCGTTTTCGTCCTTCCCCAAGCACAAACTCAAGCCAAGATTCTTTTAATACTCGAACGCTCAAAGGCTTAACTCTATCCCCTTCAACTACAGCCCCTTCTTTGAGGCAAGATAAGACTTCTGGGGTCACAACTTCTTGAACTTCCACATGATACACTTTTTGAACTCTTCCTGAAGGATGGTTAATGCGCTGAGCGATGTTGCCATCATTGGTTAAAATCATAAGCCCCTCAGATTGAAAATCGAGTCGCCCGATAGGGAAAACACGCGTAGGATTCTTATGAAGATAATCTTGGATACAGGGACGCCCCTGGGGATCTGAAAGCGTAGACATCACATTTTTAGGCTTATAAAAAAGATAATAGACTAAAGAAGAAGCCGCCCTCACTTCTTTTCCTAAAAACTCAATCCGATCATCCTGGGGATTCACTTTGGTCCCAAGCTCTGTCACCAAAAGACCGTTCACCTTGATCTTCCCCTCACTAATCAAGTACTCCGCCTGGCGCCGGCTACAGAGGCCTCGATCGGCAATCACTTTTTGAAGACGCACCAAATCCATAGGGGCGTGTTTATACCATAGACTTCTCATAAAAAAAATACTAACTTTCACCTATGAAAAAGCTCATTTTGGCCTCCCAATCTCCCAGAAGAAGAGAACTTCTCTTGGAACATGGATTCCAATTTGAAATTATCCCAAGCCACACCTCAGAAACCCTAGATCCGAAGCTCACACCAGATCAAAATGCCCTTGTGATCGCCAAACAAAAAGCCCTCGAAGTGGCCCAAAAAAGAGAGGGAGTTATTTTAGCAGCAGATACGATTGTAAAAATTAAAAATAAAACCCTTGGGAAACCCAAAGACAAAATGCATGCTCGAGAAATGCTGGAAGAACTATCGGGACAATCCCATGAAGTCATTACAGCCTTCGTCATCCATGACTCCCAAACAAAAAAAGAAATCTCAAAGATTGTTTCAACAAAAGTCACCCTTAAAAAGCTGTCTCCTCAATTTATTGAGCACTACCTCACAACACATAATCCCATTGATAAAGCCGGAGCTTATGCCATTCAAGAAGATGGAGATCAATTCGTAGAAAAAATAGAAGGTTCTCTGACCAATGTGGTGGGACTTCCAATCGAAGAAATAAAAGGTGCTCTTCAAAAATTTGGGATTTTACCCTTTGATCACAACAAGCGGTCTTAGCCTGGCTACTTTTTTTGCAATGCCGGCTTTGTGAACGATATCAACGACAGAATCAACATCTTTATAGGCGAGAGGAGCCTCTTCGGCCAACCCCCGCAGAGAGCCTGCCTGGATATGAATCCCCTGCTTTTCTAAATCTTTTCGAAGTGCTTCCCCGCGCACTTGTTTCATCGCTTGATGACGAGACATCCGCCGTCCCGCTCCGTGACAACAAGACCCAAAAGATTCGCGCATGGCTTGCTCTGTCCCCACTAAAACATAAGAAGCTGTTCCCATGCTTCCGGGAATAATGACCGGCTGATTGGGAAATGCTCGTGTCGCACCTTTGCGATGCACAATAAGTTTTTTTGTTACTCCATCAATGTCGTATTCTTCAATTTTGGCAATGTTATGGGCCACATCGTAAAGGATCGAAAGCTCCCCACCAGAGCCCTTAAGCACATTTTGCCAAGCTTGCCGTACTTCGTGTGTAATCATCTGACGATTCGCCCAAGCAAAATTTGCAGCTGCCGCCATGGCATCAAAATACTGTCTACCTTCTGGAGAAGAAAAAGGGGCACACGCCAGTTGTTGATCAGGCAGAGAAATTCCATACTGAGGCATCACTTGAACCATTTTTCGAATAGTGTCTGTGGCCACCTGGTGCCCCAATCCTCGTGAACCCGTATGAATGAGCACCACCATTTGACCCGAAAATAACCCAAAACGCTGAGCAACTTCTTCATCAAAGATTTGATCTACCACATCTACTTCAACGAAATGATTTCCCGCTCCCATGGTCCCCAGCTGATCGCCCCCTCTTTTTTTGGCATGGACGGAGACAGCTTCAGGATCAGCATTGGGTAATGTCCCCAAAGATTCAATGGACTCAGGATCCTCTTTTTTTCCATAACCTTGAGCAATGACCCACTTCACCCCTTCTTTTAAAACTTTATTCATTTCTTTGGAATTGAGCTTTACTCTTCCCCCTTGTCCTACCCCCGATGGAACTTGACGATAAATTTCTTGTGCTAATTTTTCAAAATATGGCTTTATCTCTTCCAAAGTTTGATCTGATTTTAAAAGTCTCACTCCACAATTAATATCAAAACCGATGCCCCCTGGAGAAATGACCCCCTCTGGAAATTCTGTCGCAGCCACTCCGCCAATAGGAAAACCGTACCCCTCATGGGCATCAGGCATCGCCAGTGCCATTTTTTGAATTCCTGGCAAAGAGGTAACATTCACGAGTTGATTTAAAGACTGGTCTCGAAAAAGCTCTCCTAGGGTTTGATCTGTAGCATAGACAACGGCTGGAACTCGCATAAAAGGAGCATAGGTTTTAGGAATTTCCCATCGAGTTTCCGTTTGTTTTTTAAGATCCTTTTTATTCATGGCGAAAATTAAATATCAAACACCAAGATTGTTTCATGATCCCCGTTTTTATTTTTTTTAATTTTTGCCTCATGATACGACACAGCCTTAATATCTTTTTCAATTTTTTTTGTTTTTGTTCCAAATATCTTTGCTTCCAAAGTGGCATCGCTTAACTTTTTAAATTCCACTTTACAAAAAATAGCATGATGAATATGGGACAACGTTAACACTTCAGATAAAAAATAAACTAATAACATCGTAGAGTTTAAAGCTGTTATCTTAAGTGTTTTTTGAATAGTTATTTTCGTTTGTTGCTTACGAAATCCCACACACATCAGCTCATTCATCCCTTCTAAGGATTCCAAAAAAAGCTCTTCAAGCGATTGCCCAACAACCTTCACTCTCACATCCGCCGTGTGAGGCAAGATTTCAAAACTCATTGATAGCTCTCAAAAAGATCTAAAAAAGAGCGTGATAAAGGAATGGCCAGAAATAATCTTTTTTTGTGCATGAAATTAAACAGTGCGAATACCTTGCCAAAATTTCGGGGTGGCCGGATTTGAACCGGCGACCCCCTGCTCCCAAAGCAGGTGCTCTAGCCAGGCTGAGCCACACCCCGATGAACATCCAACATTAAAAAAACTTAAGACCTAGGAGAAGCTAATCTCAGTATTTGATCAGGCAGCTCATCTTTAAGATTTATTTTTAAAGCAGTAAAGTATCCTAAAGGACCAATCAAAGACTTTACCACTCCTATTCTGAACCATTGTGACAAATAAGCAAGTGTCTCAAAATCATCCTGTTCATGTAGCTCCCCAATAATAAATTTTATTTTTTTCACCATATCCCGCTTAAGACTGGTTAATATTTTGTATTCTGCCCCCTCAGCATCAATTTTAATCAAATCTATTTCGGCAATATTATTTTTCTCTAAAAAATCTCCGGCATGTTGAACTTCTACTGATATTGATGAAGCAGCATCATTAAGCCGTGAAAAAAAAGAATAACCACCGTGATTAGTTTTATCTTTAGAAGAAAACAATGATGCCATTATAGTTTTGTCTCCTAAAGCAACATGAAAAGCTGTAATATTAGGATAGGATGAAATATTTTTTTGAAGAATTTCAAAATTTTCCAATACTGGTTCAAAGCTATAAATTTTAGCATTTGGAAATCGCCTTGCAAAATATACAGCAGCGATTCCTATATTCCCTCCAATATCTAAAATTACTTTGGGATTAATTTCCTGAGGAACCCAATACTCTGCTCCCCTTCTTTTTTTTAACAAAATTCTTTTAATCACATCACAATCACTTGTCCCAGGTCTATAGTAAAGAAGAGTACCATTCCATTTGTAGTAAGTTATAGGACTTCCTAAAGCACTACGACGAGTATTAAGCATAAATCGAAAAGAACGGGAATAAAAAAACATTTTTATAGTTCTGCTATCCCACACCACTGGAAACATTTAATTTCTTCTTTCTTGAATAAATAATTTAAATGTAAATTTATACTTTAAACTATGAACAGCTGTCAAATCATAACAATTATTAATAAAACCCTGCTTCTTTGTTTTGACAATAGAAATTTGCCCATGCTACGCTCAAGAAAAAAGGAGAGGCTTCCATGAAAAAAACAATCGTCATTCTGATTTTTCCTTTTTTGCTAGGCGCACAAGAAATCAAGCCACAAACATCGGATGTTTATATCGAACTGATTCTAGACGCCTCAGGTTCAATGGAAGAACAAATCAGCGGTAAAACCAAGATGGAAATTGCTAAAGATGTTTTGTCTCGTTACGCCAAAAAAGTAAACCAAGAATATCAGGTAGGGCTTCGGGTTTATGGAAACACTAAGAGAAAAGACTGTAAAGACACCCATCTGATTGTGAACATTGCCAAAAACAACCGAGATCAAATCATTTCTGAAATTAAAGACATTGAGCCCTTGTCTATGACCCCCATTGCCACCTCCTTACAAAAAGCATCAGAAGATTTAAAACCCCTGAAAGACAAAGGGACTTTAGGTATTGTGCTAGTAACTGATGGTATGGAAAGTTGTGATAAGAATCCATGTCAAGTCGCCAAAGATATCATTAAAAGTGGCCTTCCTATCAAAATTAATGTTGTCGGTTTTGACATTCACGACAAAGAAGCTCACGAACAACTCAAATGTATTGCAAAAGCTACAGGGGGAACCTATGTCACATCTGACAATGCAGACTCTCTTTATAAAATGCTTGAAAAATCTGTTGAAGAAGCAGCCAGGTTTCATTGGAATTTAAAAGTCGAAACCCCCAGCAACCTAAATTATGCTGTCACAGTCATTGATGAAAAAACAGGGAAAGTGGTTTTAGATAAGAAACTGGCCTATTATTCTCATTTACTCCCTGATGGAACCTATACGATCAAAGTAGATACCAAACCTGAATATATTGAAAAAGGAGTTCAGCTCACACAAGCTAAACAAACCATCATTAAAGTAAAAAAAATGGGAGTTCTAAAAGTAAAAACTCTCTCTGATCTTAATTTTTATGTTACAGCTAAAGATACAGCTGGGAATGTTGTTATAAATCGAAAGTATGCCTTCAATGCCTATGATCTCCCAGAAGGGATATATACTCTTGAAGTCGTCAGTGAAAATGGTCGCATTCATTGGACCAAAAACAACGTAGAGGTTAAAGAAAACCAACGGACAGAAATCCCTATGGCGGGGTATGGGTGGTTAAAAGTGGACACAGGAAGGTTAGGACTTACTTGCCAAGTAACCTTGAAATACGAACCTACAGGAAAAACAGAAGTAAAAGATGGATATACGTCAGGCGCGTTCATTGTCCCCACAGGCCCTTATACCGCTGAACTTTATAATGAACGCAGCAGAAAAAAATTCACATTAAAGAATCTAGTTGTAAATGAAAATCAGAACACAACCGTTCCACATGTGTGCCAGTAAATGAAAGGAGAAGGAAACTTATGACTATAGCATTGTATGTACTCTTAGGAGTTATTTCAGGAACTTTAAGTGGGCTTATTGGAATTGGAGGAGGAATCATCATCATTCCAGCACTCGTCTTCTTATTTGGGCTATCCCAACATGCAGCCCAAGGAACAACATTGGCTTTGATGGTCCCCCCCATTGGGTTACTCGCCGCCTTAAACTATTATCACCATGGATATGTAGATTTAAAAATTGCAGCCTTTATATGTATTGGATTTTTTCTTGGAGGATGGCTGGGGGCAAACTTTGCCACGTCACTTTCTAATGCCGTGCTTGAAAAAGTTTTTGGATTTGTATTACTTCTGATTTCTCTAAAAATGCTCTTTTTTAAATAAGACTTTAAAGCTTTAGAATATCTTTTTGAATTTGGATAAGAGACTGAATCCCCTTCCACCCGAGATTAAAAAGTTCATCAAATTTTTCTTTTGAAAATGGCTCTTTTTCTGCCGTTCCTTGCACTTCCACAACTTTTCCAGAAGCTGTCATCACAAGATTGAGATCCACTTCTGCGGAAGAATCTTCCACATATTCTAGATCTAGGCATGCTTCTCCCTTTACAATTCCAACGCTCACAGCTGCCACAAAATCTTTTAAAGGAAGTTCCTTAAAGACCCAGTGGCAGAAAAAATCCCTTTTTCTTTTAATTTTTTTAATGCTTGAACCAAAGCTACAAAACCACCGGTAATCGCTGCCGTACGGGTTCCTCCGTCAGCTTGGATCACATCACAATCGATCAGAAGCGTTCGCTCCCCTACGCGAGACAGATCCACAACAGATCTTAAAGATCTCCCGATAATTCTTTGAATTTCTGAAGTCCGCCCCCCAACTTTCATACGCTCACGCCTTGTGCGCGTTGCCGTCGCTCGAGGAAGCATGGCATATTCGGCTGTCAACCACCCAGTCCCTGTTTTTTTCAAAAAAGGAGGGACCTCTTCTTCCACCGAGGCTGTACAAATGACTTTTGTATTTCCAAATTCCACCAACACCGATCCTTCCGGATGAATCAGATAGGGCTGAGTAAATTGAATAGATCGGAGCTCTTGATTGGCTCGGCCCTTAGGACGCATTTTTATTCCTCATTTGAAGTCTAATTTTTCGTCTTTGTTCCGTTCATCCACAGCCACAAATGTAAAATAGGCGCTGACTGAATGCTTTTTCTCTCCTGTTAGAGCATCTTCAGCATCCACTCGAACCCCAATTTCCATAGAGGTACGTGCTGTATAGTTTACGCTGGCCTTCACAGAAACAATATTTCCTGTTCGGATAGGGCATAAAAAACTCACCGTATCCACAGAGGCTGTTACAACAGCCGTTCGACAATGACGAAAACCACAAATGGCCGCAGCAATATCCATCCACTGCATCACTCTCCCCCCAAAGATTGTTCCTAAAGTATTCGTATCTTGGGGCATTACAATTTCTGTCATTTGAACGGCTGACTCTTGAACTCGTTTCATGATTCGTATGTTTATCACTCTAGTTTTTAATTGACAAGGACATAAGCTTCTTTAATGATAGGCCCAATGTCACAGCCTATTGTATTCGAATTCACTCATTTAATGAATCGCTTTTCTGACGTACAACTCCACACTCTTTTTAAAAAAAGAGAAGTTGCCAAACAAACTCTTAAACAAAAAAGACAAAATAAAGAGCTGGGTTTTTTAGATTTGCCTTATCAAACAAATTTTTTAGATCTTAAAAAAAGTGCTCAAAAAATTAAAAACTCCTGCGAAACTCTTTTAGTAATTGGAATTGGAGGATCTTCTTTAGGAGCAAAAGCAGCCCTTCAAGCTTTAGGTACTTCTTCAAAGACTCAAATTATTTTTTTAGAAAATCCCAATCCTGCCACCTTAGAACATACTTTAAAAAACATCGATCTTAAAAAAACAGCACTCAATGTCATTTCTAAATCAGGAAAAACATTAGAAACACTCAGTCTTTTTTTCATTCTGTTTGAAAAACTTAGAAAAGCTATCCCTGAAAAAGAGCTTAAAAACAGAGTTTGGATTACAACAGAAGAGGCTCCAACCCAACTCAAAGAAAATTTCTTATACCAAATTGCCCAGGAATACTCTCTCCCAGTACTGCCTATCGCGCAAAATGTTCCAGGTCGTTATTCTGTTTTATCCGCTGTGGGACTACTCCCCTTGCTTGTTGCAGGAATAAACATTGAAGAAATATTAAGCGGCGCTCAAACTATAGATCAAAACAGTAGAGACACCTATCTTTATGGAACCTTAGCCTATGGCACCCATCAGCTTCTTAAAAAACCGCTGACTGTTTTTTTCCCCTATGATGAAAGATTGAGTCTATTGTCCGATTGGTTTTGCCAGCTTTGGGCAGAAAGTTTAGCTAAATCAGAGTCGTCAGGCCCTACTCCTCTCAAAGCCATTGGAGCTTTAGATCAACATTCTTTGCTTCAACTTTTTTTACAAGGGCCTCAGGATAAATGGTATACCCTTTTAACTTTAGAGGATTATCAAAGCTCTCTTTCTATCCCTCAAACAAAGCTTTTAAAAGAGTTCTCCTATTTGGCAAATATGCCTTTAGAAAAAGTCCTTCAAGCCGAGCAAAAGGCAACTGAAGCCTCTCTCATTCAATTTGAAAATCCTGTATGCCGCCTCACACTTCCTTCTTTATCTGCCTATTCTTTAGGGGCACTTTTTTATCATTTTGAACTTGCAACTGCGGTCGCAGGCTATCTTTATGAAATTAATCCTTTTGATCAACCCGCTGTAGAACAAGGCAAACTCTTGACACGAAAATTGCTAAAAGGCGAAAGTTTGGATTTTTAATTTGACGCTTAAGAAAAAAATCCTGATTGGCTTGGGTATTTTTCTCATCCTTCTTCTCATTGCTGCTGTATTGGCCCCCTTTTTTATCGATATCAATACGTTTAAACCCAGGATTGAAAAAACTCTGGGGCACTACCTCAACGCCAAAGTAGAATTGGGAAAACTAGAGCTTTCTGTCATCACAGGAGTGGGAGCCAACATCCAAGGGATCAAAATTTCTAATCCTCCAGGCTTTCCAGAAGCCCCCTTTTTAGAAATAGAACAGGCTCGCATTTATTTAGGAGCTCTACGTTCTTTATTTGGAAATCCTAGGATTACCGTTACTCTGACAAAACCTAAAATTCAAATTTATGAAAACAATCAAAAAGAATTGAGCATCACAAAACTTCTAAAACCTCAACCCCCAAAATCCCCAAGTCCTCCACCAGGAACTTCTGTCAGAGATCAGCTACCAAAGGGAATGTTAGGAGGCTTCATCATCCGAAGTAGTGCCTTTGTAGAAATTGAAGATGGGGAACTCACCTATTTTCAAGCAGATGGCACAACTCCTAAGCTTCAAAATATAGATTTAGAATTGGGACCACTTGCCATTTCAGATCCCATTCATCTAAAACTCAAGGCTGGACTTAGTCCCTTTACTAAAAATAACGTTACCCTTCAAGGCCCTATAGATTTAGATTTAAAGCTATCCAATCCCTTACTTTCTAAAGA
>JACPSU010000138.1:0-3956 GCA_016193105.1 Deltaproteobacteria bacterium
ATTCCCATTTTTCCTAACCAAAATTGGGGTAAAAAGGTGACATTAAATCCCAAAAAGACAAACGCCCATGATATTTTTCCCCAAAGCTCTGGATACATTTTTCCAAACATTTTAGGCCACCAATAATGAAGCCCCGCTAAAAGCCCCATGACGGTTCCTCCCATCATGACATAATGAAAATGGGCCACAACAAAATAAGTGTCATGCAAATGCACGTCAACAGAGAGAGCAGCTAAAAATAATCCAGTTAACCCCCCGATCGTAAATAAAAAGATAAAAGAAAGGGCATAGAGCATCGGTGTTTGTAGATGAATAGACCCTCGATACATCGTAGCCGTCCAGTTAAAAATTTTAATCGCTGTAGGAATCGCCACAAGCATCGTTAACACTGAAAAAAGAAAATTGGCCCAGGCAGACTGGCCACTCACAAACATATGATGCCCCCAGACTAAAAAACTAATAAACGCAATCGCAAGCGATGAATAGGCAATGGCTTTGTAACCAAAAATATGTTTCCGAGAAAATACGGTAATGACTTCACTAATAATCCCCATGCCCGGTAAAATCATAATGTATACGGCTGGGTGTGAATAAAACCAAAAGAAATGTTGAAAAAGAATAGGATCTCCCCCCAATTTTGGATCAAAAAATCCAATTCCTAACACCCGCTCCATCACTAAAAGAAGGGTGGTAATCCCAATCACAGGTGTAGCTAAAACTTGAATGATCGCTGTGGCATAAATTGCCCATATAAATAAAGGCATCCGATGAAAGGTCATCCCTGGGGCTCTCAACTTATGAATCGTTACAATAAAATTAAGCCCGGTTAAAATCGATGAAAAGCCCATCACAAAAACACCCATCGTCACTAAAATCACACTCGTCGCAGAGCGAATGCTATAAGGGGTGTAAAATGTCCAGCCTGTGTCGACCCCACCAAAAAAGATGGCAGCTCCTGCTAAAAGCGCTCCGCCTATAAAAATGTAGTAACTGGCGAGATTGAGTCTTGGAAATGCCACATCTTTAGCCCCAATCATAAGAGGCAAGAAAAAGTTTCCCAAGGCTGCAGGAATAATGGGGATAATAAACATAAAAATCATAATCGCCCCATGAAACGTAAAAAGTTTATTATAAACATCTGGAGAAAAAAGAGGGCCAGGCTGTAAAAGTTCTAGGCGGACCAAAAGCCCAAATACCCCTCCTAAAGTAAAGAAAAGCATGGTTGCAATGAGATACATGACCCCAATGCGTTTATGATCGAGAGTGGTTAACCAAGATTTAAAACCCCCTCCTTCTAAATAACTCCTATGATCTGCTGCATGTTCCATAAATTCTCCCTGTCATCCTGAACGAAGTGAAGGATCCCTCGCTACGCTCGGGATGACCTCCTACTTTAAACTTTTAAGATAGGCCACAATGGCATTTACTTCCTCGTCCGTTAGTGTTCCTTGAAATGTTGGCATCACCGGAGGAAAACCTTTCACAAGTTTTGCCTGCGGTTGCATCAAAGATTCTCGAATATAATTTTCATCTTTTTGGGTAAAGATATTTTTTCCTAGTTCAACAGGACTCACAGAGGCTCCTTCTTCTTTTTTTTCTTCTTTTTCCCACCGATCGTATTCCTCCGGTTTAAGCACTTTCACAGTGGCTAACATTTTGGAATGCGCCGTCCCACAATACTCCGCACAAAAGACAGGATGCTCTCCTACCTGAGTCGCTTCAAACCAAAGCGTCGTATAGGTTCCAGGAACTACATCTTGTTTCAGTCGAAAATTAGGAATGTAAAAACTATGGAGCACATCGGCCGAGCTCATAATCAGTTTTACAGGACGCCCTTGAGGTACCACAAGTTCATTCGTCAATTTTCTTCCATTGGCATATTCAAATTCCCACATCCATTGCTTCCCAAGAACACTAATTTCTAAAGGATCAGAAGGGGCATTGATAATTTTTTTGTAATCAATCCATCCCCAAGCAAAAATGATCATCACTAAAATAAAAAGCCCGACACTTACAGAAATTTCCATCATAGAATGTCCTGTAATGTAGGGGGTTTTAAACGGATCCCACCTGCTGCGATGATAGCGAACAATAAAATAGATCGTTGCAACAACTACACCTATAAAACTAATGAGACTAATCCAAAAGATGAAGTTAAAAAGAGAATCTACATTTTGAGAAATTGTCGAAGCTTGGGGTAACATAGATATATCAATAATAAACAAATGCCAAGTACTGTCAGACCACCGGCGCCCGCCATCAATTTTGTCGCTAAAATCGAGTACTTACGGCCCTTTGGATCATAGTGGTAACAAAACAAAAGTAGCTTGTCAACGACATTGCCAATTTTGCCCTGACTGGCTTCTAAAAGTGAAAGCCTTAAGTCCAAAGAACGAAACTGAATACCATAGAGATATCTAGAAATTTTTCCATCTGGCGTTAAAATAAAAATTGCGGCGGAATGTGCATACTCTTTTTGATCTGTGTCGTATTTATAATGAAACCCCACTTCTTGCGCGAGCTTTTGAACTTGATCTTCTTTGGCCACTAAAAAATGCCATGAATCTGGGGCTTTCATTTTTTGTTTTTTGGCAAGAGCTACTTGAGGCGTCTCCCCCGGATGAATACTGACAGAAACAACTTCGAACTGATTTCCAACAGACCAAGAAAGTTTCTGAACAGATTGTGAAAATCCATCTAGAAGATAATGGCAAATATTAGGGCACGTATAATAACCAAGGGTTAAAATAACAGGTCGCTTGCCATCAAAGTAATTTCTCAGAGGGATCAACTGTCCTTCTTCATTGGTAAAAGAAAGATCCAAAGAAATGGATTGGCCTAAATGTTCTTCAATCCCCACATCTTTGAGCTCAACTGGAATGGATTCCGCCGCATGGAGAATGCTGCAGAAGAGAAGGATGATCCCCGCCTTCGCGGGGATGACAAATTTCGCGGGGATGACACTAATTTGTAAACACTTTTTGAATAAATATAACATCGTCTTTAGTTAAAGGTTGATCGGCCGCTGAGAGGTGATCCCTCACCTGATCTTCATTTCTAAATCCAGGAATCACACAGGCCACAAAATCATAATGGAGCAAATACTGAAGCGCCGCACGAGAAAGATCTTGAGATGTTTTTCCAAAACGAGATTTGAGCTTTTCTAACTTGGGCTCAAGCTCTGCCAAATTTTTAGCATGAAACTTAGAGGCATTCTCTCTGTGATCACCCGAAGAAAATTTCGGAGGATTTTTGGAACTATATTTTCCAAGCAAAAGCCCCTCCGCCAAGGGACTAAAAGCCACATAAGATATCTTTTGTTTTTGCATCATCTCACGAAGGCGACTCCCCTGCCGGATATAATGATCGTCTAATGCCGAAGCCCAACTTTGAACAACTTGGGGTTTTACACGAGGCAAAACTCGGCAAATCGCCGTGGCCGAATAATCCGACTGGCCAATTACTCGAATCTTTCCTTCTTTTTGAAGATTCTGCATCACACAAACAGCTTCATCTAAATACTGATCGTTGAAACCAAAGTCTGCATTGTGAAAATAATAAATATCAATGACATCACGATTTAAATTTTTGAGCGACTGCTCGCATTGATGACGAATATGAAGGGGCTCATAAGCATGAGCTGCAGTTCCTTTAAAATATCCTAGCTTTGTAGCAATCACGACATCTTTAGATTTGGTGCCTAACGCCTTAGCCAATAAACGCTCAGATTTGCCATTGCCATACACGTCGGCATTATCAAAATGATTGACCCCTCGTTCAATCGCAAAATGAATGGCACGAATGGCTTCTTGTTCATTGACATCCGCCCATCCGGCAGAGTGCCCTTCGACCCAATTTAATCCTCCAAGGGCCCAGCACCCTAAACTAATTTCTGAGACTTTAATATCGGAAGTTCCTAACATGCGATAGTTCATATGAAAATTTAATCTAATATA
>JACPSU010000138.1:4001-7388 GCA_016193105.1 Deltaproteobacteria bacterium
CCATACATCATAAAAATCTCTCGAAAGTGTGGCTTGAAATAAAGAAGAACTTTTTGGAAAAGAAAATTCTCCTGTCACAAAGTCCAAAAGATCGTCTTTCATTTTAAGATCTAGCACCAAACGAAGCAGTGCATTTAAAAAACCAGCCCCCTGACTAATCACAAATGTTTTAATCTTTCGTTCTTGATACTTCACCTCTTTTTCAATACGTGTGGTGTCATTATCCCCCATCCGAACGGCATGAGCCTCTCCATAAAATGCAAGCAAGCTTTGAGAAGGATGCAAAACATTCATCAAGTTTTGTAGGGCCACTAAATCAATTCCCGTATCTCGCGCTCTCAATAGAGGATCTTTCGTAGTACGTTCATCAATACTCATCATAGGAATATGCGGATACTCCAGAGCATATCGAAAAAAAGTCTTCACACGGGATTTGTAAAAAAGTTCACTAAAACTACTCTGCCCAATATATGTCTTTAAAAACTGATCTGCACGAACATCCGCCCAAAGGTTTTTTTCAAAATGATTCTGAAATACCAGCCCCTGAGAAGATCTTCGTAGAGCCTCCAGGTTTCTTTCCATGATTCCATTATTCGCACTCTCAAGTAAAAATCCCCCAACTTCACGGCGATTCGCATGAAGATAGTTTGTTAGATCATAGAGAATCTGACTTTGCTCAACTCCAAAGGCATGGTTATTGCCCACCATAATAAGTTGGCTTTCTAAAAGATCCTCTCGAAAAGGGGCAATCCCCCAAACAAAATTTTCTTGTTCAATTCCATAGTCATTAAAAATTTCAAACCATTTTTTCTCTATAGGAGAAAGATAAGAAAAATTTCTTTTGGCACAGCCCAAAATGGCTTCGGGAGTATAAATCAGACTTTTTTCTTCTAACTCTTTTTTGAGTCTGGCAAGATCTGAATCGGAATAATCTGTTTGGGATTTTTTTTCGATTTCAGCCAAAAGTTCTTTGTCGTAGACTCTTCTTTCTTCAAAACTGGCTCCTTTTTCTAAAGAAGCATTCTCTCTGTAGCAAATATGTGCATAAAAATGAGCTCTTTTTTTAATAATTTCTTTGCCCCGTTTAATTTCGGCATCGATAGATACTCGATCTTGGGTGTGACACCCTAGAAAAAGAATGCAGAGTAAAAAAAGTACTTTATTAATAAAATCAATGGGTTGAAAACGTGCCCTAAAGAAAAACATCGCATATATTTAACGTGTTTTGACGAGACTGTCAAATTCTGCTATTTCTGACAGAATGAAAGTTCGAGAGCTAGAACTCAAAGGTTTAAAACTCATTGAATTAGATTCCTATCCAGATACACGCGGTTTTTTTATCGAACGATTTATTGCTCCCAAATTTAAAGAGTTGGGTCTTTTTACAGATTTTATTCAAGACAATCATTCCAGATCTTTGCCAGGGGTCATTCGGGGACTTCATTATCAATATGATCCCCCTCAGAATAAATTGGTGGGGGTTATTCGTGGAAAAGTGTGGGATGTCTGTGTCGATTTAAGATCTACCTCACCCACATTTGGAAAATATTTTGCTATAGAATTGAGTGATCAAAATGGACGTCTTCTTTGGATCCCCTTTGGGTTTGCCCATGGATTTTGTACCTTAGGAGAAGAACCTGCCGATGTATTCTATAAAGTGGATTCTCTTTATAATCCTAAAACATCTTTGGGAATTTGCTGGAACGATCCAGAGCTTAAAATTCCATGGCCTGTGAAAAATCCGATTGTTTCAAAAGCCGATGCTGAGCTTCCTACGTTAGATACTTTCAAAGAAAAACTGACACATCATTTTGCGTAAAGTTTTACTTTTACATCTTCTGTGACATTTCGCAGATCCACAGTTCCTACGTATCGTTTTTCAAACCCGGTCGTCACATATATTTTATAGACGCGCCCTGAAGGCATGCTCCTAAAATAGGTGGTTACCGTATTCTTCCCGTCGTTATTGGCCAACGTTTCAGGCCCCGTCGTTTCTCCTTCTTCCATAATGGCAGCCCCATTGATCCATCCGACATTGCCTGAATCTGGAAAAATAATCGTGACATCAATATCGACAGGAGGCCCATCTTTCTTTGCAGAGGTCATTTCAACATTGGCAGAACTGCGTGAGGGCTCTATGACTTTTTGCTCAGCCTTTTGCTCTACAAATTTTTTAGCTTTCGCAGCAGAAGCCCCTCTCATATCTTGCCTGAGATACGTTACCACATGATCCCAACCGCGATACGAATATTCAAAGATCACACGCATTCCATTGGCCCCCACTTGCATTTTCCCTGGGCCTCTAATTTTAGATCCTGATAAAATAAGATCTCCTCCCTCATACTTCCACGTCCCTTTTTCACTCCCCATTGTATATTTTCCATTTTCTTTTAAAACCAATGCAGGACTTGTACATCTTTTCCCTGCGCCAGAGACATTAAACATCCAGCAGCGATAGTTTCCTGCCAGAGAGGCATCATTGGCAGAAAAACTCTTGGGACTGATCAGTCCTAGGGTTATCACTAAAAATAAAAATAGTTTGAATTTCATAACTCCCCCTTTTTAATCACTCTTGAGGAACGCATCCTGGTTGTGAATAGTTTGGAATATTGGGATTACATGCTTGTCCTTTTTGTGCGGGCATTTCTTCCGCCGTCGGACGTCTTTCTTCCCGTTGTCGTTCTTCTCTTTGCTGATCCAAAAAACTTTGTTGTTGTTCTTCTTTTTGATCCATAAAAGTTAAGATACCTTCTTTTCGCATCATGCTTTGTTTATTTTGAATAATCCAAGATCTCACTGTAGCCACCTTGATATCTATCCCTTTCTTTTTTAAGATTTTAATGACTCGATCAAAAATAACATCGATTTTAAGCTCTAAAAAAGCTCCCAGTAAAGGATACTGTTTAATTTCATTGCCAAAGGCATCTTTTAAGGCTTCTTTGACCACTTGGCGCTCTTCATCTAAGCTGAGCGCTTCTTGTGCTGCCCCACCCCCATTATCATCCACACGTGCAAAACTCACACTCCCACACACACTTGCGATGAAAATCATCGTCGTCAAAAGGACTTTTTTCATTGAATAACCCCACTTTTGAAAAAGGTTTTGATATCCAGCTTCCACAAACGTACTACTTCCACTTAATGATAAGTATACCATGGCATTTCAGGAATGCAAAATATGCCCAAAAAAGAAAAAAAGAAATAGCACTTGTTTTCCCAAGTTTTTTGGATAAAATTAGAAGTATGTGGAAGTGGTACGTTTGTGGAAGCTCTATGAGGAATGTCATTTTTAATAAATAAAGAATCGCTACGATATAAGCATATTAAACGTGGGGGAATGGTGAAGAAGTATTCCGTTTTGGTGTTGTGGGCATTGAGTCTTTTTTT
>JACPSU010000139.1 GCA_016193105.1 Deltaproteobacteria bacterium
CTCGGCGGTTGTGTTGATGTAGCAGACAAAGGTGTGATGGGGAAATTGTTTGCGCAGCTCCCTCACCTGCCCGGCATTGATGGCATCGGCTAATGTGCAGCCGTCTTCGGTGGCGGGAATCAAAACTTCTTTTTTGGCTACACTCAGCCGCGGTCAAGGACCTAAAGTAGGATTTTTGGCAGAATATGATGCACTTCCTGGTATTGGGCATGCCTGCGGACATAATTTGATTGGGGTGGCAAGCTCAGCAGCAGCCATTGCCTTGGCCAAGGGATTTTCAAACTTTTCAGGAACAATTTCTGTTGTAGGCTGTCCTGCCGAAGAAGGGGGAGGAGGAAAGATTCTCTTAGCCAAAAAAGGGGTCTTTCATAAGCTGGATTGTGCCATGATGGCTCATCCGGATTGCAAGACAGAAGTTATTAAAAAGATGTTGGCCCTAATTGAAATAGATATTGAGTTTTTTGGACGTGCTAGCCACGCGGCAGCTGAGCCTGAAAAGGGGATCAGTGCTTTAAATGCAGCCGTGTTTAGCTATCAAGAAATTTTAAAAATGAGTAGAATTCTAAGCCGAGATTCTAGAGTGCATGGCATTTTCACACATGGAGGATCAAAGCCCAATATTATTCCTCCTTACGCAGCACTCAAATATTATGTTCGAGCTTTAGATATGGATTATGCACGAGGAACGATCCAAAAAATTAAAGATATTTCTTTAAAAGAAGCAAAAAAAATTGGAGCCAAAGTGAAGTTTACACTAAATCCCTTAAGTTATGAACCTTTTCATCCCAACTATGCGCTCGCCAATATTTTTAAACGACAACTCAAGCTTCTCAACGTTAAAAATGAGCAGTCCGGCGAAACAGAACGTATTGGTTCTTCTGATGTGGGAAATGTGGGGGGGCTGGTTCCAACCATTCATCCTTCGATTAAAATTTGTGACAATGCATTTTGTCATACCATAGATTTTGCTAAGGCAGCTTTAAAACCGAGAGGATTTCAAGGCATGATTCAAGCGGCCAGCGCCTTAGCCTTGACGGGGTATGAACTTTTTTCAAATCCAGGGCATCTTAAAAAAATGAAGGCGGAATTTCTGCAAAGAAAAAGAAGATGAAATTAAAAAGTTACGTTATTGGGCTTATGTCCGGAACTTCTGCAGATGGGGTCGATGCCGCTTTAGTTGAAATTGAAATAAACGATGGTTTTCCACTTCTTCGTCTAAAAGCTTTTCAAACCTTCCCCTTTTCCAAAAAATTAAAACAGATGATTTTGCAAGCGAGTGGACATGAGGCTTTAGCTGTAGATGAAATTTGTAAACTTAATTTTCAATTGGGAGAGGAATTTGCTCGAGCCGTGATTTGTTTGACAAAGAATGCCCACATTCCTTTAAAGAGGGTGGATCTCATTGGCTCGCATGGTCAAACGATTAAGCATTTGCCCCCCAAAAGTCTTAGGCCTATTGAGTTTGGATCTACACTTCAAATTGGAGAGCCTTCTATTATTGCCGAACGCACGGGGATTACAACCGTAGCAGATTTTCGTCCTCGTGATATGGCAGCGGGGGGGCATGGAGCTCCTCTGGCTCCTTATTTACACTATCATCTCTTTCGTTCTTTAAATTATGGAGTAGCTGTCCAAAATATTGGAGGGATTAGTAATATGACCTATATTCCTCCAGGGGCAAAAATCAGTGACGTTATTGCCTTTGATACGGGGCCAGGAAATATGCTCATTGATGCTGTAGTGGCAAAACTGACCCATCAAAAACTAGATTATGATAAAGAAGGAAGGTTGGCTGCTCGTGGAAAAGTTCAGACAAATTTGCTCAGATCTCTCTTAAAGCATCCTTATTTTAAGAAAAAGCCTCCTAAGTCTACCGGGCGGGAAGAATTTGGAACTTTTTTGGCCGACAAGATCATTCAAAAAGCTCAGAAACTTAAAAAGAGATTAAAGAAAGAGGATATCATTGCTACCGTTACAGCGTTTACAGCGTATTCCATTGCAGAAAGCTATCAGCGGATTATTTTACCAAAACTAAAACTTAAAGAAATTGTTATTGGTGGGGGTGGGGCACACAATAAAACTCTCTTTTCAATGATTCAAAGGCTCTTGCCCTCTGTTCAGTTAAAACGTTTTGAAGATTTTCATTTAAATAGTAACGCCATTGAAGCCATGGCTTTTGCTTTGATGGCCTATGAAACTCTCCAGGGTAAGGCCAGTAATATTCCCAGAGTAACAGGGGCTTCTCATTCTGTAATTTTAGGAAAAATAATTCCTGGAAATAATTTTAAATTTTTTTAATATACGCTCAAATTGAACTCTTTTTTTCCCTTTTAAGTGTTTTGCTTGATAGGCTAGATAAAATTCTAAAGAACCCATATCGGTCCATTTTCCTTTGTGTAAATATCCATAAACATTTTTGTTTTTTTGGACAAGCTTGGCATAGACATCTGTATTGATACAAAAGAATTTTTTGTCTTTAGGAAAATACTGAAATATCTCAGGTTCAAAAATATGAATACCGGTAAACATGGTTTTTAGGATGGGGGGACGAATATCTTTGGTTTGAAATTTCACAATTTTTCCTTCAGGATGAATACCAACAGCTTCATAGGTTTCATGAGGCTTCATCTGTCGAACGACCATCGTAGCGAGAGATTTTTTTTGAATATGAAAGGCTAAAACTTTTTTAAGTTCCACATCTGTTAGAATATCGCTATTAATGACTACAAATCTTTGGTTTTGAAAAAACTTTTTAGCTTTAAGAATTCCTCCTCCCGTCCCTAAAATTTTGGGTTCAAGAGAAAAGAAAATTTTAAAATCTTTTTGAGAACGAAGATATTTTTTTAGCGATAAGGGGAGGTGGTGAAGATTGACGATCACTTCTCGGATACCGGCCTTTTTAAGAACATCGAGAACATGCCGAATTAAGGGTTTTCCCAAAACAGGAACCATCGGTTTAGGCATATGATATGTCAAGGGTCTCATGCGGGTACCTAGGCCGGCAGCCAGGATCATCGCTCTCATGATAACTCCTTAAAACATTTTTGAAGTAAAGCATAAAGTTCTTTAAATTCAGAAAATTTTTCTAGATTTTCTCGAACAGAGTTCCATGTGGGCTTTAAATAGGGGAGGTAATTGTATTTTCCTTTTTCCACATGAAGATAGCCAAAGGTTCCCATCGCTTTTAAATTTCTTTGAATACACATCCAATCAAATATTTTTTGAAATTCTTTGGGGTCTGTTTGTTTTCCTTCTCGTTTGTTTTTTTCAAAAAGGTAATATTTTAACAGTTCTTCTTGAAGTTCTTTGGGGAGTTGAACATAGGAATCTTTAAGCAGGGAGGCTAGATCATAGTGGCAGGGGCCCATCCTGGCATCTTGAAAATCTAAAATGCATATTTTTTCGTCTTGAATCATTAAGTTTCGACTATGGTAGTCTCGGTGGGTGAAATATCTGGGTTGAGCATCTAAGGTTTTACACAGATGTAAAAAAGAGGATTGCAGCGTTTTTTCTTCTTGGGAAGAGAGGGTGAGGTGGAGATGGCGCTTCATTAAATGTTCTTTCATGAAGTTTAATTCCCAAAGCAGTTTTTCGGTATCAAATGCAAGGCCAAAGGCAAGGCATCTGGGATTTGGTTTTGAAGCTTCAAAATGGATTTTAAAAAGCTCATCTAAAGCTAAAAAATAATACTTCCCATATTGTTTGGGAGACAATTTTTGAGTGACTTTTTCTAGAGAGTTATCTCCAAAATCTTCGACCAAAAGAACTCCTAGAGAAGGAGCCACAGCGTAAATATGAGGAACGTGGACCTGATATTGGAGCAAATGAGTTTGAATATTAATATAAGGGAATTGATCTTTTGGTTCTAAAAAAGGTTCTGTTTCTAAAAGAACCCAGTTTTTTTTGGAATGAGAGGGCCTAATGGCCGAGATCCTCCAATAAAGACGGCTTGAGGCATCTCCAGCTAACTTTTGGACAGTCAAAGTTGAAAAAGAGAGGCCTGTTTCTTTCTCAAGAAACTGAATGAGCTCTTCTGACCAATGAAGGTTAAGGGTGTGGGTCATCATGCAGATGACGCATTAAGTAGGCGATGTATTGTTGTCGGAGTTCTGATTTTTTATATTTGTTGGGATATTTTTGAAGATGTTCTTTCATGTCTTTAAAAGCTTGGGAAGAAACAACGACGTTAGGTTTTGGGGTATATTTTTTCACTTCTTCATTGGCTTGTGCAATACGATCTTTTAAAGGAGGATGGGTCGACAAAAGTTTATCCAAAAGTCCTGGTTTAAATTTTTGAATATTTAAAAGTTTTTCAAAAAAACTAGGAGCATATTTTAAATCAAAACCAGCAGCATGTAGAGCTTCCACTCCAAATCGGTCTGATTCTAGTTCTGCGGCGCGACCAAAGTAAAGCATCCCTGTTTGTCCAAAAAGATTAATAAGCTCTGCCTCCGTTTGCCCCAGACCTACGGCGCTGGCTCCTACAGCCAGGCAACAAGAAAATCCTTGTGCCTTCGTTAAACTTTCCGTGACATGTCTAAAAACAACGTGGCCGATTTCATGTCCTACCACCATGGCCAATTCAGCTTCTGTTTCTACTAAGTGGAGCAATCCTAGATAAACAAATACATAGCCCCCTCCTACAGTAAAAGCATTGAGGTCTGGCTCTTTAACAACATGGAAATGATATTCAAAGAGTTTATCTTCTGGAAATTGATTTACGATCTTTTGCCCAAGACCATCCATGTAGTCTATGAGTTTTTCATCATAAAGCATGGGCATTTCTTTTTTAACTTGAGCTGTAAACTGGGCGCCAATTTTAGCATCCTGAGCAACAGAGTAGATATTTAAATTTCCCTTATTTCTTGCAGTAGAAGAACACCCTAGAGTTAAAAAAAGACTGAAGGAAATCCACAGTAACTTTTTCACAACTTAAAATGTATCAAAAAAAAGAGACAAAGTGAAAGTAAAAATGTGACTTCTATATTTATTTACTCAAAAAGTTGACGACGTTTTTAAAAATAGCGTATACTAAGAATATTCTTCATGACTACCCAGAGAAAATTGGCTTTTCTTTTCATAGCTGTTCCATTAATTCTCCCCTTTTTTGTTACACTTGCTTATTCATCTTTTAAATTTGTAAAACTTAATCTCAAGCCACTGAGTATCCAAGATGAGTATTCACTAGAGCAGATAACAAAAGAAACCATTCAGGTTGTCAAATCTCAAGAAGCTCCCATTCCAGATATTTCTCCAGAAGCATGGCTTTTTGATTTAAAGCCAAAAAGAAAAGAAAATCCTGTTCTCATTGCAGCTTCTCCTGTTATTTCGTCTATACCACAGCCCCCCTCTATTTCAGAAAAAATCGTAAAAGAGGAGGATCCTTTTTTAATGGATTGGCGTGAAAGGCAGCCTGGAGGAAGGGCTACTTTGAGTATTCAAAAAAAGAGTACTCAAGGGTCGTCGACCCAACCTAAGACATCGAACATTAACTTAGACGAGAAAGAAAATAGATATCTTAATTATGCCGATGTTGAAGGAACTTTGGAATGGCCCGATTTAGATCACACACAGTTTTTTGCTGAAGTCTCTTTTTATGATCAAATTGGGGCTAATGGCCTAAATGATGATTTATCTACGACGCTGGCTTCTCAAGAATTAA
>JACPSU010000126.1 GCA_016193105.1 Deltaproteobacteria bacterium
AGGAGATGTTCCCAGCTCGATTAATCCACCTCCGGGATGTCCCTTCCATACACGCTGTCATTATAAGATTGTTGATCGGTGTAAACTCGAGCATCCCAAGCTTCGAGAACTAGCTCCGGGTCATTGGGTATCGTGTCACTTAGCAGAGTGAAGATTAATCAGCGTTCGAACGGTCTGAGAAATTTCTTGAATATTAAAAGGCTTGGTAATGTAATCGTGAGCGCCCAACTGAAAAGCCTGCTTTTTATCAGCTTCGCTTTTTCGTCCTGAAATAAACACCACAGGAACTTCTTTTAAGTCCTCATGATTTTTAAGAAGCTTGCAAAGTTCAAATCCATCCACCCAGGGGAGATTCACATCGAGTAAAATAAGTTCTACAGATTGAAACTCTAGGCTCTGGACAAGCTCCGTTGCATCGTGGGCAAGGGTTACTTCATACCCTTCTTTTTCGAAGAGGCGCTTTAAGACATTGAGCGTTGTTTGGTCATCATCGACCACTAAAATATGTTTGGGAGTTTTTTTGTGATAGACGCTTCGGTAGTCATCCAAAGAGACTACTTTGTTCTTCAAAAGTTTCTTTTTTTTAATTTGTTCAATTTCTAAGGATAATTTCTTGGTGGATATGTTTTTAGGATCGAATTGTGACATAACCATCCTCAGTATAGGGTAAAAATAAGGCCAAATCAATAGACTGTTTGACACCTTTTTTAAAAATCGTCATACTACTATTGCATGTATCCGATATTACTTAAGATTCCTTTAGGATCCTGGACGCTTCCGATTCCTGGCTATGGAACGATGCTTGCCTTGGGGTTTAGTGTGGCCCTTTATCTTGTGGTGAGAAGGGCTCGGATAGAGGGGCTTAATCCAGATCATTTTTTAAATGTGGCGACCTACATTATTTTGGCAGCTTTGATTGGATCTCGGCTTTTTCATGTCATCATTGAAAAACCTTCTTATTATTTTGCAAATCCCTTTGAAATTCCAAAGGTATGGAAGGGGGGATACACCTATTATGGGGGCTTTATCCCAGCTGCTCTTGTGCTTTGGTGGTATTTGAAAAAGCACAATATTCCCATTTTAAAATCGATGGATATTTTTGCTCCATATTTAGCATTAGGAACGGCTTTTGGGCGGATGGGATGTTTTTTAGCGGGGTGTTGTCATGGAAAAATTTGTGATTATACGTTTTTTCCAATTAGCTATGTAGTCACTCGGCCTGATAGTTTTTCGCGTCCTTTGGGGGTGCCGCTCTATGCAACGCAATTTTGGCAAGCTTCAGCCAATTTTTTGGTTTTTCTCTGTTTGATTTGGCTTAGAAAACATAAAAAATTTGATGGCCAACTTTTAGCGGGATATTTAATATTGTATCCTATCGCGCGAATCATTATTGAGATATTTCGAGGAGATGAAATTCGAGGATTTTTAATTTCAAATCTGCTTTCAACATCTCAATTTTTGGGACTTTTAACGATGCTCATCGGTGGAGTTCTCTGGTGGCGCGCCAGCAAAAATTCTTTGTCATCCTGATTTTATTTTTTGTAACTCCACTGTATGCGGAGGTCTATCCATCGCTAGGGACGTCCATATCTGTGACGCCCAGTTCAGAAACTTCTGGCAGTGGATCAGAGATTTTTTATGATGTGTCCGGAGCGTTAGATGTGGGACTTTCTGAAAGCTGGTATCTATTGCCCAGCTATGCATTGGGACTCAATACGATTGGCGGCTCTACAGAGACCTTTTCAATGCCGGCCTTGGCGTTTAAATATCAATGCAGCAAACAGTGGTTTTTAAAGCCTGCAGTATCTCTCACGTTTAGTCATGGTACCTCGTATCGCTCTCAAAAAGTAAAACTAGGGATCATCCACACCTCTGAATCTCCACAGCTCACATTTTCGTTTGGCCCTTCTTTTTTCAGGGATAATGATGCAACTCAAAAGCTTGGACTCTTTGGAAATTTGTCAGGCATTTTTACAGAAGAATGGTTTTGGTATGGAGGTGTAGATTTTGCTCGAAAGATTACCTATGCTTCTCAGTTGGGCTATGATTTTACGCTTTTAGGTGGGACAGGGTATGATCTTACAAAAAATATTTCTTTTTCTTTCGATCTTTCATTTTTTCAAGGCCGAAGTGGTCTGGCCTTAAACCGTCAAGGGCGGTTTTCTTCTGCCACTCAAGTAGCGCAGCGAAAAAGTAAGTCCAAAACGCTCCAAAAAAACGATGCCCTCACCTCCCGCGCTGTCACTTTTACTGTAGCTGCAGATTATAGTTTTTAGCAAAGTCTTGTCCCTCGCCATTACAGGATAGTATAGGGAATTTTAAAAAGACTAAACTGAGGTGGCAAGCGACTTCATGGAAACGAGCAATCCAATAAAAACTCCCTGTGGTTATCGATGTGTTCTGGGTGTTAACAACTAAGTTAAGGCTTTTTAATATTTTTGTTAAATTGATATTGCTATTTGTTAATTCTGTGGTTATAAGCCTTTTCCATGACAAGCGTTTATCAGTTTACGGACTATCGCACATTTCTTCAATCCTATGCAGAGGATAAAAAGAAAGTGAATCCAAACTGGAGCTATGGCGTTTGGGCCCAAAAATTAGGAATGTCGGGGACAGCAGCTTTAACGATGATTATAAATGGACAAAGGCATCCTGGAAATAAAGCACTTGTTCTCTTTCAAAAATACTTTGATTTTTCTCAAAACGAGTCTGAATATTTTTTTGATCTGGTTCGTCTTAAAAAAATAAAAAATGATCCAAGACTTTCTATTTTACTCATGGAAAAGATGAGCCAATATCACCCGGATGGTAAATTTAAACTTTTAGATCAAGATACCTTTAATGCCATTTCATACTGGTACTATTATGCCATTAGAGGAATGACTCAGATGAGTCAATTTAAAGAAGATCCTCAATGGATAGTAAAAAAGTTAAATTTTAAAGTAACGCCATTACAAGTTAAGAAGGCCATTCAAACTTTACTTAAATTAAAGTTATTGGAGAGAGACGAGAAAGGTATTTTAAAACCTGTACAAAAAGACATTGATACAACCAAAGATATTGCCAATGAAGCCATTAAACGATTTCATGAACAAATTTCCGATTTATCAAAAGCCTCGATTCGAAAAATTTCTGTTCAAGATCGTGAATTTAACACGACAACTTTGCTTTTAAAGAAAAACAATCTGCCTAAGGCAAAGGAGCTGATTCGTAAATTTCAGAAAGATTTTAGTCGACTCTTAGAAGAAGACAAGGGAGATGCGATTTATCAGCTCAATGTTCAACTTTTTCCCCTTACGAAAACAGATATCAATGGAAGGAGTAAAAATAATGAGAATTAATAAAATATTTTTTGCATCGCTAGGAATAGGAGTTGCTCTTGACATATCTATTGCATGCGCTGGAGGGAATGTCGGGAATG
>JACPSU010000001.1:0-27108 GCA_016193105.1 Deltaproteobacteria bacterium
AGAAACGACAGGAATCCAAGAACCCAGAAGATGACAATAGAAAAGTCCAGCTCATTAAAAGGCTCAGGCGGTTTGAAACTGAAATCCGAGATGTCCTCTAGGGATGAATCCGTGGAGTTATTACCCGCTTAACATCCTGATTTAATTTCTAGATCCCCCGATCAAGCATGCCCTCGAGAAATCGGGGGTCGGGGGATGACTGGGACACAGTTCAATCTATAGCAGAGGCGTGACGGATTTTAGAATAATATTAAAAATTTGAGTGGGAAAAATTCCTAAAAGCAAAACTCCTGCAGCCGTAATCAAAAGGACAACTCCTAAAGAAAAGGGAATGGGATTGAGGTGTTCAGTTTCTTGGGGCTTTGTCATATAAAAAGCGACTAACACTCGCAAGTAATAGTAAGAAGAAATAACGCTATTCATAATCCCTACAATAGCCAGCCAAAAAAGTTGAGATTTGATCGCACTGCCAAATAAATAAAATTTCCCCATAAACCCTGCGGTTGGGGGAACCCCAATAAAAGAAAGCATAAAAAGAATCATCGCTATTCCTAAAATAGGAGAACGAAATCCAAATCCAGCGTAGTCTGAAATAAGATTTTTTTCTTGAGAAGGGCTAGCGTAGATCACAATGGCAAAAGCGCCCAGCGTCATTAAGCCATAGGCGATCAGATAAAATAGGATACTCCCAAGTGAAAACTCAAAGCTTTGGCCAGAGGTTGCACACACAGCAATAAAAATATATCCCGCATGGGCAATGCTTGAATAGGCAAGCATCCTTTTAATATTCGTTTGAACGAGAGCTGCTAAATTTCCAACCGTCATAGTTGCTACAGCCAAGCACAAGAGAACTGTGTTCCAGTCTGCTTTTAAAGGAAGCAATGTCACAAGGAAAAACCGAATAAATGCTGCAAGACTCACAGCTTTAATTCCTGTAGCCATAAAAGCTGTGATGGACGATGGGGCCCCCTCGTAAACATCGGGAACCCACATGTGAAAAGGGACCACCGCCATTTTAAAAGCAAGTCCTACCGTTAAAAGTCCTATGCCTGTGTAGAAAAGAGGAGAAAGAGGATGCTGTTTAGCTGTCATAATGTAGTTTGAAAGGACTGAAAATTGCGTAGATCCTATAGAAGCATAGATCAGGGCAATCCCGTAGAGTAAAAATCCTGTCGAAAAAGCGCCCAATAGAAAATATTTTAAAGCTCCTTCAGAAGAGGTGAGTCTTTCTCTTTCAATACCTGTTAAAATATAAGCCGTTACACTCATGATTTCTAAGCTTAGAAAAAGAGTGATGAGATCTGTTGCCCAGGCCATGAGGCTCATTCCAGCGCAACAAGAAAGAAGAAAGAAAGAAAATTCTCCTGGGGAAAATTTATTTTCTTTAATCGAAGGCCACGCACTTAAAAAAGTAAGAAAAGAAATTGCCAAAGATAGAAGTGTAAAAAAGAGTGAAAAACGATCAATTCGAATTGCTTCATTAAAAAGAGATAAAGAGTTTAATTGCCACAGCTGAAAAGAAGCCACCGCCGAAACTAAAAGGCCTAAAAGAGAAAGAATAAAGACAAGTTTTTTATCTCCTTTAGGTAAAAGCGCATCAAGTACCAAAACAAAAAGTGCTGTGGTGACTAAAATAAGCAGAGGAGAAAGATTAAAGATGTGGGATAAAAGTACAGTCTTCATGGTTTTCTTTCATAGATACCAAGATCGTATTTATCATAATGAGCCGCCAGATGGTCTAGAGATTTTTCCATCTTTTCAAAAAAAGGTTTAGGATAAAGTCCCATCCAAAAAATAAAAACAACAATGGGAAGAAGAGTGACGATTTCTTTCCAAGAGAGATCTTGAAGTTTTTTATTTTCTTCATGTTGAATGGGGCCAAAAAGAACTCTCTGAACCATCCAAAGCATGTAATAGGCCCCTAGGATAACCGATGTTCCTCCCAAAACTGCATACAAGGGATTTTTTTCAAAAGCACCGATCAAAATTAAAAACTCTCCTATAAAGCCATTCGTAGAAGGAAGTGCAATGGAGGCCAAGGTGATAATTAAGAAGAAAACAGCAAATACCGGCATGACTTTAGTAAGTCCGCCTAAAAGAGCAATTTCTTTGGTGTGGCGGCGATCATAAATCATTCCAACCATTAAAAAGAGCGCTCCTGTGGAAAGGCCGTGGCTTAACATTTGAAATACACTCCCACTTAAACCATGTTCATTTAAAACCAAAATGCCTAAGAGAATAAGTCCCATGTGGCTAATACTGGAATATGCGACCAGTTTTTTTAAATCCTTTTGTGCAAGCGCTAAAAAAGCGCCGTAAATAATCCCTGCCAGAGCTAGCGTGACAAGAAAAGGAGTAAAAAAATGAAGTGCTTGCGGGAACAAAGGAATAGCAAATCTCAAAAACCCATAAGCGCCCATTTTTAAAAGGACCCCTGCTAAAATCACACTCCCCCCTGTGGGAGCTTCGACGTGAGCATCGGGAAGCCAAGTGTGGAAGGGGACAGAAGGAATTTTAATTAAAAATGCGAAGGCAAATGCTAAAAATAGAAGAGCTTGAGGATGAAAAGGAATATTGAGCGAGTACATATCTAGAAGACTCGTGGAAAATGTTCCAAACTGATCGTAGTGAAGATAGACCAAAAAAAGAATGGCTAGGAGCATGCAAACGCCACCAGCCAGCGTATAAATAAAGAATTTAAGGGTTGCATAAATACGATTTTGGCCACCCCATATCCCAATCATAAAATACATGGGAACGAGCATCAGTTCCCAAAAAATGTAGAAGAGAAAAAGATCTAGGGAAACAAAAGTTCCAATCATGGCAGTTTCTAAAATTAAAAAACAGGCCATGTAGCCTTTGATATGTTGTTTCACCGTAGAAGAAAAAATAACAATCGGGGTTAGAAAAGTTGTTAAAAGAATAAGCCAAAGACTAATCCCATCGATCCCCACAAAAAAAGAAATACCCAAAGAAGGAATCCAAGAAACTTTTTGAACAAACTGAAGAAGATGGGAAGAAGAATCAAAGGTTCGAAGTAAAAAGAGAGAAAGAATGAATTCTAAGAGAGAGATACCTAGAGCCAAAGACTGAGCTTTAGATTCTAAAGCCTTGGGCAAAAGACTTAGCAAAAGGGCTCCACCCAGAGGCAAAAAAATGAGAAGGGTTAAAAGAATATTTTCAAAGTTCATGCAAACATACTCCAAACATAAAGAAGAATTCCTAAGGTTCCAATCACAAGTCCTAAGGCATAGGTTTGAATATTTCCATTTTGGAGAAGTTTAAGTCCAGTGCCCGAAAGGGTGGTGATTTTCCCTAGGCCATGAAGAGTGCCATCAATGGCTCCCTTATCTAAAAATCTTAATAAGAACTCAGAGCTTTTTTTAACGGGCATGACAAAAATGAAGGTGTAGAGTTCGTCGATATAATATTTATTGAAGAGGACGGTGTGTGCTTTAGAAAACTTAATTTTTAGATGTTCGGCCCACCCTTGATGTTTATGAAAGGTTAAAAAGGTCCAAAGTGCCGTAGCTAGGGTTACTGTAATTGTGATGAACATAAGGCCATATTCACTAAATCCTTCATGAATAATTTCAAGTTGTCGGATAAAAACAGGATTTAAGAAATGCTCTAAAAAATTATCCATTTTAAAAAAAGCATAGAGAGAGTGAGGCACTCCAATGAGACCTCCCCCTAAAGAAAGCAGCGCTAGAAGAATGAGGCTTAAAGCCATCAAAGGTGGAGCTTCATGAAGATGATCTTTGCTTTCTTTTCTAGCAGAGCCATAAAAAACAAGAGTAAAAAGTCGAACCATATAAAAGGTTGTCATGAGCGCACCCAGAAGTCCTAAGACCCAAAAGAGAGGATTCTTGTTGAATGCAAACCATAAAATTTCATCTTTACTAAAAAAACCACTAAATGGAGGGCACCCAATAATCGCCAGTACACCAAATAAAAAAACAATATGAGTGAGGGGAAGCTTAGATTTTAAATTCCCCATTTTTTGAATGTCTTGTTCTCCGTGAAGGGCATGGATGACACTTCCTGCAGCTAAGAAGAGAAGGGCTTTAAAAAAAGCATGAGTGATGAGGTGAAAAATTCCTGCTGAAAAAGCCCCAATCCCTACGGCTAGAAACATATATCCCAATTGGCTAATGGTGGAATAGGCTAAAACTTTTTTAATATCATTTTGAAAAAGAGCCATCGAAGCAGAAAAAAGAGCAGTAACAATGCCCACTGTAGCAATCACGGTCATAGAAAACGGAGTGAGTAGGTACCAAAAATGAAGCCGTGCCACCATATACACTCCGGCCGTGACCATTGTAGCCGCATGAATTAAAGCTGAAACCGGCGTGGGACCTGCCATGGCATCGGGAAGCCAAACATAAAGAGGAATTTGAGCAGATTTTCCGCATGCCCCAATAAATAAAAGAAACGTAATCATGGTTAACGTTTGGAGTTGGCCTGGGGCAACTTCAGAGATTTTAAGACTTGAGATATTAAGCGTTCCAAACGTCGTAAAAATTAAAAAAAGTGCGATGAGGAAAGCCAAGTCTCCAATGCGATTGACCAAGAAAGCTTTTTTTCCAGCTTGGGCTTTTTCGGGATCTTCAAACCAAAAGCCAATGAGTAAATAAGAGCACAGCCCCACCCCTTCCCAGCCAATAAAAAGCAAAAGAAGATTATTGGCCAAGACCAAAAGAAGCATGGCAAATGTAAAAAGATTTAAATAAGAAAAGTAGCGTGCTAAAGAAGGATCTTCTTCCATATAATTGGCAGAGTAGAGATGAATCAAAAATCCAACTCCTGTAATAACCAAAACCAAAAGTAGAGATAAAGAATCTAGTTTTAAAGAAACATCAACACCCAAAAGAGGAATCCATTGAAAGAGTGTAACGGTGATCTCTCTCCAGCCTTCAGGACTTTGTAAAAAATCAATCAAGAGATAAAAAGCGGTGGCAAAAGAAATAAAAACGGAAGCACAGCCAATGATGCTTACAGCTACCTTAGGAAGGCGGCGGCCTAGAAGCCCGTTGATTAAAAATCCGAGGAGTGGAAAAAGTAACAGTGCCGAAAGCATTCTTATCCTTTCATAATATTAATTTCATCCACAGCTGTGGTTTGTTTGTTCCGAAATAAGGAAATCACAATCGCAAGTCCCACAGCAGCTTCCGCTGCAGCGACAGTAATAACAAAAAAAACAAAAATTTGACCATCTGGGCTTTGAGTAAATTTAGAAATAGCAACGAGAGCTAGGTTTACACTATTGAGCATGAGTTCAATGGACATAAAAATGATAATAAGATTTCTGCGAAAAAGAACCCCAAAGACACCAATCGTGAATAATACCGCGCTTAAAATAAGGTAGTGAGAATAGCCGACTGTTGGAATCATTTTTTTTTCGCTAGTACAACGCCTCCGACCATCGCAACCAATAAAAGAAGAGAGGTTAATTCAAAAGGGAATGCATATTTTGAAAATAAAAGAGTGGCTATTTGAGTAATGGTAAATCCTTGAGAGGACTCAGGCAAAGCTAAGGGAAAAGCGGTAGCTAAAATAAGGGTACACAAAAGCCAGACGAATAGTCCAAGAGCAATCGCTTTGGGAAGTTTGGGTTTTGTAAAACGAAAATAAAGGTCCAGGGGATGATGAAGATCTAAGAGCATCATCACAAAGACAAAAAGAACCATAATAGCCCCTGCATAAATAATGATTTGAATGGCTGCTAAGAAAGGAGCGCTAAGGTTTAAATAAAGACCGGCTAGAGCTAAAAAACTCCCCACTAAAAAAACGGCACTTACGACAGGATTTTTCTGCCATACCACACAAAGCGCACAACCCACACAGAGCGTTGCCAGAATCCAAAAAATGATCGAATGCCACATGGTTTAGACTTTATAGCTAATGCAGTTTTGCTGCGGAAGTCAATGAATTCTGATGAAATCGGGATATTCTGTGGCCTCTTGTTTTCTGAGCTTCCCTATGGTACATATTGCACGTTTTTTAGGCAATAAGACCCTCCCAGGAGAAGCGCATGAACTATCCCAAAATAAGCTATAAGGTATTATTTTTACTGTTTTTTTTGTTTTCTTTCTCTGCTCAAGCAGAAAATTCATACTATCTAGATTTATGTGAGCGGATGTTAGCTCGTCCCTGGGGAACTTCAGTAAAAGCAGCGGTTCAAAAATCAGATCAACCCACTTTTGATCTAGCTACGATTATGCCCTCTGATGGCGACAAAACAGCTCGTGAACTTCAAAAACAACTTTCGTATCCTGACCATCGAAGAGGTAAGCAGTATAGAGATGATCGGTCATTTCTACATCGGATGCTTTTATTTTGGGAAGGACATCCTGGAACAAGACTTTTGAAACAAAAAATTGCTGAAATTGAAGCAAGAAAACGGTGGGGGAATGAACTGGCTCAATTGCAAGATCAGTTGAGGAAATTAGAAGAAGCAATGAGTCCCTTAGATTTAAATCCTCTCCAACAAGCTGTTTATCGAAGGATTAGAGAAGAGATTATCTCCTTGGTTTCACGACTCAAGCTTGAAAAAGAAGGAAGGCCCCTATCTTTAGAAGAAATTGAAAAGGTCGATCTCAGCCTTTCAACGTATAAAGAATATATTCAAGCATGGAGAGAGCATGTTGCTTTGTTAGCTCAGCCGAATGACTCTCTTTCTCCTTTAGGAGCACCGCTCCCTCCCAAAACGAAAGAACTTCTTTCGGCAGCAGTACAAAGAGTGGCAGGGGAAGTACAAAGATGGGCGGAAGAAAAACCAGAAGGGGAATTGGAAGAAACCAGCGTGGGGCAAATTTTAAATCTCTCGTTACATTTTCAAAAGCCTTGGCTAGAAGTGGCTCAGGTATTTGAAAAGGTGAGAAGTGAAGCCCAAAAAATAGATGATCTGTCAGATTTAGATGAAAATAGTCTTCTTTGGCTAACACAGCTTTGTTTATCCAGAATGCAGACAGATCCGAAGATTATAGTAGAACGAGTTGGCCAGGTGAAAAAAGCGCTAGAAGAAAAGGATCTTTATGTTTCTCCTGAAGAAATTCATCAAATTATTTTAACAGAAATTAGTTTTAGAGCAGAAGTTTCAGTAGAACAAGTGGCTCAACGAGTGAAGGATCTAGAAACCTATGTTGATATGAGAAGAGGAGATCATGTGATTGATGCCTCAGGGCTTGTGATTTTAACATCTCTTAGTTTTGGAGAACCATGGCGTCAATCTTCGCCTGCCGACCTTATTCAACGCTTTTTTGAAGTCGTAGAAACCTATGAAAGAAAAGATAATGAGGACCCTATCAATGATATTGCGATTACATTGCTTCTTTCTTTAGAAGCAGAGGGAAAAGGATTAGATTTAGAAGAGTTTCTTAGTGTGAGAAGACAATTCATGCGAAAGTTGCGCAACTGGCTCATAACAATGAGGATACTTTGCCCCATCCCCATCGTACGAGAAGTTTACTTTCTTTAGCTAAATCGATGGAAGGGGGACGGTCATTCTCCATATTAGATGAAAGTTTTCAAAGAGTTCTGCTCATTCCTGATTTTTATAGAGCGGCAGAGTTGCAAGATTATCTTTATGAGGATGGGGCATCTGATTTTGAGCCAGGTTTAAATGCATTCGAGGCGATTCTAGGTGGTCTAGATTCTAGTAAAGATTAAAAAGGGATAATCTTAAAGTAAAGGGCTAGAGTTGTTAGAAAAATATTTGCGAGAGCCAAGGGGATCAAAATTTTCCAACCAAACGCCATTAGCTGATCATACCGAAATCTCGGGAAAGTCCAGCGAATCCAAATAAAAATCCAGAGAAAAAGTCCTGTTTTAAGAATAAAAGATAAAACTTGAAGAAGAGAAATCCCGATTGAAGTGGGATAAACGGGCAACCCAAGCAACTGAGCTATAGGAAAGAGCCCAGGGATGAGTTGCCAGCCCCCGAGAAAAAGAGTGACTGTCAAAGCAGAAATTGTAATCATATGTAGGTATTCGGCCATAAAAAGAGTGCAAATTTCATGCTGCCATATTCCGTGTGAAACCCAGCGACCAGCTCTGCTTCTCCTTCTGGAAGATCAAACGGAAAGCGATTACATTCGGCAAAGGCAGCAATAAAAAAAGTGATAAAGGCTAAAGGCTGAAGAAGAATTCCCCAATGTTCAGCCTGCAGTTGAACGATCTCTCTCAAAGAAAAAGTTCCATAAATGATGAGTGGGCCAATCAAAGAAGCTCCAAGGGCTACTTCGTAGCTAATCATCTGAGCCGAAGAACGAAGAGCGCCTAAAATAGAGTATTTGTTGTTAGAAGACCAACCTGCGAGCAAAATCCCATAAATACCGAGTGACCCAAAAGCCACAATGTATAAAATTCCAATATTGATATCTGCAATTTGAAGGACAATGGTTTTTCCCCAAAGTTCAATGGTATCTCCAAAAGGGATTGCTGCAAATGTGACAGCAGCAGGAACGAGAGAGCAAAGAGGGGCTAGGGGGAAAAGATAGCGATGGGCTTCTACAGGAATGGGGTCTTCTTTAAAGAGAAATTTAATAACATCCGCCAGGGGTTGTAAAAGTCCAAAAGGGCCTACCAGATTGGGACCGAGTCGGTCTTGAATAAAAGCAGATCCTCGTCGTTCTACCCAGACTAAAATAGGGACTGTACTTAAAAGAATGCTCATCACTAAAACAACTTTTGCAGCTAAGATTGTAAAATCAAGAAGGGTCATCTTAATCCCACTCTAAGGCCCCTTTTTTCCAAATATAAAAATAGCCTACGAGTAAAAGAGCAATAAATAGGAACATCTCTCCAATCACGATAGGGCCCATCGAAATTTGGCTTTTTACAATGAGAGCCCACGGAAATAAAAATGCAATTTCAATATCAAAAATAAGAAAAAAGATGGCGATCAAATAAAATTTAACTGAGAACCGATTGCGAGGAGAACCAGACGGAGGAACTCCGCATTCATAGGGGGAGAGCTTACGAGCATCTGGTTTTATACGGCCTAAAAGTGCCGAAAGACCAATTAAAGTCTTTTTATATAAATTTGGATACCAAGAAGCAACTGTTTTACAGTGGTAGGGCTTCTTCGATGAGCATAATCGGAATGTCGTCTCTAATAGGATATTTCAGCTTGCACGCATGACACAAAAACCCGTCTTCTGATTGCGGTAGCTCCAAATCTCCATGACATTTGGGACATGCAATGACTTCTAATAATTCTTTAGATATTGCCATAGTTCTTACATATCTGGATAAAAAATGGACGTCAAATTATTTATGGAGTAACGATGAACTGAAGGGAATTTGAGATGTATTTAAAGAGCGGTTCCCAGGAGAGGCCCAGAACAAAGGTTGGAATGACTAGGAGAATCAGCGTAAAGGTGTGCAGAGGAGAAATTAAAAGAGGTTTGTCAGATGTTGGGCGTTCTAAGAACATTTCACGAACAATGTATGTATAATAATAAAGAGAGATGACGGTATTTAAAATGGCTACGACTAAAAGCCAGTAAATCTCTTTTTGAACAAGAGCTGAAAATAAATAAACCTTTCCAATAAATCCTGCAAAAGGTGGGATTCCTGTGAGAGAAAATAAAAAGACGGCCATAGAAAAAGCAACCCAGGGAGAGGTCCAACCTAATCCTTTAAAACTGGAGATCTCTTCATCTTTTGTTTTATTGGCTAAAAGGCCCACCACAAAAAATGCGCCGAAGTTCATGAAAAAGTAGACCACCAAGTAAAATAAGATAGAAGTTAAGCCTTCTTTAGAAAGCACGATAAATCCCATGAGCATATAGCCTGCGTGCGCAATGCTTGAGTAGGCGAGCATCCGTTTCGCATTTTTTTGCCAAAGGGCACATAAATTTCCAAGGGTCATGGTGATAGCAGAAAGAATGGACATTAAAAAAGCCCAGTCCACATGAGGAAGGGTGATCCATTGATCTGGAAGGCCGCTATTGTTTCCAAAAACGGTATAAAAAAACCGAATGAAAATTGCAAAACCTGCTGCTTTGGGAGCGACGGTAAAAAATGCAGCTGTTGGTGTGGGGGCACCATGATAGACATCGGGGGCCCACATGTGGAAGGGAACAGATGAGATCTTAAATCCAAATCCAAAAAGAACCATGAGTACTACAGAATAGAGGGCAAGAGGATTTAAAGAATTGGTTGAAAGTGTTGCATTGATCGAATAAATATTTAAGGATCCTGTAAATCCATAAAGAAGTGAAAGTCCCCAAAGCATGGTTCCAGAGGCAAAGGCTCCATAGAGCAGATATTTGATCGCTGCTTCATTAGAGGCGGGATGTTCTTTACGAAAACCGGCCAGCGCATAAGAAACAATACTGACTAATTCTAAAGATAAATAAAGAGAAAGAAGATTAATCGAAGAAACCAGGGTACACATGCCAACGGTAACTGCCAAAGTCATCAAATAAAATTCTGCTCCTCGTTCCTCATCAATTTCATACGAGCGATAGCTAAATAAGAACGTAAAAAAGGTCGCGGTTATAAAAAAGAGTTTAAAAAATAAACTAAAAGGATCGTGACTCAATTGCCCTGCAAAGAAAAACTGAGGCGCAAAACTCTGAATGGCGATACTTGCTCCACCTGCAGAGACAAGCCCCACCAAGGCTGTTAAAAAGGTAAATAAATTGCTTTTAGAAATCATATGCACAATCAGCACAAATCCAAGTGTGATTGAAAGAATGATTTCAGGAGAGTAGAGCGCTAAGTTTAAGGATAAGGATTCCATAAATGTTATGATGCTTGGAGCAAGGTTAAAAGGCTATCTAGCGATGCTTTCATTAAATTTAAAACCGGCATCGGATACACACCAAAAAGAAGGATGAGTACCGATAGCGGAACCAAAGTGAAAAGCTCTCTTCCAAAGCCATCTAATCTTCTGTGGTGGACGCGGTCATAGACAACGCCTACTAAAAGAAAGAGCATGGCGGTTGTGAGTCCATGATTAAACATTTGAAAGACAGCTCCATTGATCCCCTCAGTTGTAAAAACGGCCATCCCTAATAGGACATATCCCATGTGGTTAATCGAAGAATAGGCAATGAGTTTTTTCCAATCGTTCCCCCCTTTTTCTTGCGGGAGTGTCAGTTGAGCCATGGCACAAAAGGCCCCATAAATAATATTGATTAAACCCAAAATCGCCAGAGCGTAGGAAAACCAATAGGTTTCTTGAGGTAAAATGGGAAAGCTAATTCTTAAAAGTCCATACGCCCCCATTTTTAGTAAAACTCCCGCTAAAATTACAGAAATGGGTGTAGGAGCTTCTACGTGTGCAAGTGGAAGCCATGTGTGAAATGGGAAAACAGGAACTTTAATGGCAAAGCCAATAAATAAAAGAATAAATAACACTTTTTTAAAATCAACCACACTTAATGCAATGCCAAAAATATTGAGGTCTTTTACCTTTAAGATTCCAGGTTTGGCCAGTTCAATAAGATCAAAGGTGTGAGGCTCGCTATAGAAATAAAAAGAGAGCATGACGATCAGCATCAGCACAGAACCAAACAGGGTATAGAGGAAGAACTTAATGGCTGCATATTCTTTTTTAGGCCCCCCCCAAATGCCGATAAGAAAATACATGGGGAGAAGCATGAGTTCCCAAAAAATATAGAAGAGGAAAAAATCTAAAGAGACAAAAACACCCAGCATCCCAGCTTCTAACAAAAGAAACATGAGAAAGTAGCCCTTGACCCCTTCTTTGATCCCCCAGGAGGCAAAAATGCACAGAAATGAAAGCAGAGTCGTGAGGAGAATCATTGTGATCGAAAGACCGTCGCATCCTACATAGTAGTGAATATTAAATGTAGGGATCCACGCCATTTTTTCAACAAATTGAAGCCCAGCCTCAGCACGATTAAAAGACCAGCAGAGTTGAAGAGAGACTAAGAAAGATAGGAATGTGAAAAAGGCTGATGTCCAGCGGATGAGATTGGGTTTATCTTTTGGTAAAAATAGAATAGCTCCCATTCCTAGAATTGGTAAAAAAACAATCCATGTCAACAAATGATCTGTTATAAAGTTAAAGAGCATCACATTTCCTCCTTACAAAAATATTAAAAGGATTAAAATTCCGCACACAGCGCCTAATCCTATTAAAAGATACTGTTGGATTTTTCCAGTTTGAATTTTTCGAACTTCTCTACCTGAAGCCTGAACCACTTTTCCTGTTCCATCCACCAGAGTTTGGTCAATCACGCGGTTATCAAAATCTCCAGAACCTCGAGAAGTCTTAACAGTGATTGGAGCCCAGCCATCCACCAAAACTTGATCAATCACGCGATTATCAAAGTTTGCTAAAAAATTATTGAGTCTTAATAAATTATTGATGACAGCCCACTCATAGAGTTCATCAACCCAATAGAGATGAGTGAGAGTTTTATAAATAGACGAAAACTTTTCTGAAATTTTTTCTGCGGAGAGTGTTTGTTTGTAATAAATGAGAGTGGCAAAAAAGATTCCAAGCCCTGCGACTGCCAAAGATAAAAAGAGGGCATAGGTATGGGCAGAAGAGTGAGTTTCTAAAGAATTAGTTTCTAAAAGATGTTTGAACCACTGACTTTTTTCTCCAAAAAGTTCAAGTTCTCCAAGGCCTAGAGGAGAACCTGTAAAAAAGATGGCCAGAGAACAAAGACTCAGAACAATCAAAGGAAGTGTCATGACCCATGGAGATTCATGAGCGTGGTCAAATTTCTTGACGTCTTTGGGAGTTCCATAAAAAGTCATAAAAATAAGTCTAAACATATAAAAAGCGGTGAGGCCTGCTCCCACAAATCCAAAGAGAGGAATTAAAAAATGGGAAGGATTTTTCATGGCCAGCGACAATGTTTCTGCCAAAATCATGTCTTTGCTGACGAATCCTGAAAAGAAAGGAATTCCTGAGAGGGCAAGTGTTGCAATCAGCATGGTGGCAAAGGTCACAGGCATTTTTTTGCGAAGTCCCCCCATTTCTCTCATATCTTGCGTGTGAAGCGCATGAATGACACTTCCAGAGCACAAAAAGAGACACGCTTTAAACGCTGCATGTGTAACCAGGTGAAAAAAACCGGCCACATATGCACCAACACCTAGCCCCATCATCATGTAGCCGAGCTGGCTAATGGTGGAGTAGGCCAAAACTTTTTTAATGTCGTTATGAGTGACAGCCATGGTTGCTGCAAAAATGGCTGTGAAGGCTCCTGTGTAGGCAATGACGGTCAGTGCGTCTGGACTAAAAAAAGGAAACATTCGTGTGACCAAATAAACCCCTGCGGCCACCATCGTTGCGGCGTGGATGAGAGCTGAAACAGGCGTTGGGCCTTCCTTCCAGCAAGAGTTAAAAGAGAGATCCCTAGAAATTCCCCGCCAAATTGTCCTTTTGAGACAACGTCAAAGATGTTTTCAAAATGAAGGAGACCGTTGGTTTCAAAAAAGATGATTAAAATTCCAATAAACATCCCGATATCCCCAATGCGGGTGACGATAAATGCTTTTTTGCCAGCCTGAGCGGCTTCAGGCTTTTCAAACCAAAAAGAAATCAAAAGATAGGAGGCAAGCCCCACAAGCTCCCAAAAAATGTAGAGAGCAAAGAGATTGTCAGCCAGCACAAGCCCAATCATCGAAAAAGAAAAGAAGGAAAGATAGGCAAAGTAGCGACTATATCTGGGATCGTTATGCATGTAGCCTACCGAATAGAGAAAAACCAAGAAACTCACGGTTGTAATGACAAGAAGCATAAGAACAGTGACAGGATCGACCAAGATTCCCATATTGAGTTGAAAGCTAGGCAGATCAATCCACATCCAAGAGGTCGTCCAGTGAAATTGCGAGCCGGAAGATAAAAGGTCCGTAAATAATAATATAGAAAGAGCAAAGGAGACAAAGATGGTTCCTATAGAAATCCAATCTCCACCTCGAAAAAGTCTTTTACCAACAAAAATTTGGATCACAAATCCTAAAAGGGGCATGAATAGAATAGTGAGAACCGCCATCGTCATGGGGTCAAAAGAGGGGAGAAGACTTAAAAAAAGACTCTCTAGCATTTCAAATCCTTTATATCTTCTATATTCACGGTAGTTTTATTTTGATAAATGCGGAGAATAATGGCCAGCGCCACCACAACTTCAGATGCTGCAATTAAGAAAATAAAGAGTGCAAAAATTTGGCCTGAAAGATCCGAAGCCACATATTTAGAAAAAGCGACAAAATTAATTCCTGCAGAATTCATGACAAGTTCAATGCCCATTAGGATTCCCACAGAATTTCTTCGAGAAAGAATGCCAATAATGCCCAGGACAAACAAGATCGCAGATAAAATAAGGTAATGTCTTAAGTCTACGGCAAACATTACTTGCTCCTCGCTAAGATGATGGCACCAATTAAGGCTGCCAAAAGAAGAATGGAAGCCAATTCAAAGGGTAAAAGATAATCGGTCAATAAAAGATCTCCCAGTCGGCTGGTCGTGGGAAGGGGGGCCTCATCAGTGAGGGTCATATTCCAGGGGGTTGTTAAAATAAATTTCACAAGAAAACCTAAAAGGGTAAGTCCTAAAAGAGTGGGAAGAATTTTTTTCTTTTTTTCATCTTGGAATTTTGATCCATAAATATCTTTAGAAAGCATGACCGCAAATAAAATTAAAATTAAAATACCCCCGACATAAATCAGAACTTGGGTAGCCGCAATAAAATCTGCCCCCAAGAGGAGATAAATTCCAGCCACACCAAAAAAAGAACCAAAAAGCGATAATCCAGCATAAAGAATATTCGGATGAAAAACGCAAACAATGGCTGGCAGAAGGACAATGAGAGCAAAAATATAAAAAAATACGTCTTGAGCGGTCATGAGGCCCATCCTAAAAGTGTATAAATAAGCTCTGGAATTCCTTTTCCTTTAAAAAGCGCCATCCAAAAAGCTGTTCCCAAAAGGCACGCAAAAGAAAATGGGACCAAAACTTCCCAACAGAGCTTCATCAGTTGATCTACACGATACCTGGGCAATGTCCAGCGAATCCACATCATGACAAGTAAAAGAAGAACAGCCTTGGTCATAAATACCATCACTTGAAGAGGCATTCTTAGAGGCAGAGCAAGTCCTGAGATATCAATAAACGGGGGATGCCAACCTCCTAAAAAAAGTGTCGTGGCGACAGCACAAATAACAAAGCATTCGGCATATTCAATAAGGAAAAAAATAGCAAAACGCATACCGCTATATTCGGTGTTATAGCCTGAAACAAGTTCTGAATCGGCCTCTGGGATATCAAAAGGGGTGCGGTTGGCTTCTGCAAGAGCTGCAATATAATAGACAAAGGCAGCGATAAACATGAAAGGGTTATGAAAAATATTCCAGTGATAGGGAGATTGGTTTTTTACAATTTGAGTCATGTCCAAGGTCCCTGTGACTAGAACGGCAGTTAAAATACAAAGAGCGACAGGCACCTCAAAAGAAACAATTTGAGCGGCAGCGCGCATGCCTCCTAATAAAGACCATTTGTTATTCGAAGCCCACCCTCCCAAAATCAGTCCTAGAGCGACCATCGATGTTATGGCGATCAGATAAAAAATACCGATATTAAGATCGGCTAAAATCATATTTTCAGCAAAGGGAATGACTGCGTAGGCAGCTGCACCACTTAAAAAAATAATCATAGGAGAAATAATAAAAAGTTTTTTATCGGCTAAAGCTGGAATAATATCTTCTTTTAAAAGAAGTTTTAGAGCATCCGCAATCCATTGTAAAATTCCATAGGGGCCCACGACATTAGGGCCAATGCGGGCTTGAATATCGCCAGCAATTTTTCGTTCGATATAGACAGCAACCCCCGCAAAGGGAAAGAGAAATAAAAACAAAAGTCCCAGGACGCAAAGAAGACTATACATCCAAAGAGGGAGGATGCCTAAGAGAGGCCAAGACGCAAACAAATCTTTTAAAAATTCAGGGAGAGACATCTACGATTCTTTCTTCGAGCGGGTAGTTTTAATCCACTCAAAATCTCCTTTGACCCATGCATAAGCAAAACCAATGAGTAAAATTCCAATAAAAAGTGCTACTTCTGCAAATACCAAGAGTCCTTTGCCCGCTTGAGAGGTCATCCATTGGCGAAAAGTGACTGCGATGGGAAACATGAGAACCACTTCAACATCAAAAATTAAAAATAAAATGGCAATCACGTAAAAACGCAAATTAAACTGTACCCAGGATCCTCCCACGGGCTCTTCACCGCATTCATAGGTTGTCAATTTTTTGGGATCGGGATTAGAAGGGCGTAAAATCTTTCCCACCAAAAGCATCAAGGGGACCATGCTAGCCCCAACGATTAAAAAAATGAGAATAGTTGCAAATTGAGTATACATAGAATAAATAAACGTACATCGTGAGGTCTAACGTAAGTGAAATTTCTTGTCAATAAACTTCACCCCAAGGTATGATAACTCTATGAAAAAAATCATTTTTATCACTTTTCTGATGTTTTTTTGTTCAACAGTTTTGGCGACAGATTTTTCTTCTCTTTTTGAAGCTGCTCTTCAAAATAAATTAGATATTTCTCAAGAACAAATGAGCAAAGGAGGTGAGTTCTCCTGGGTTTTTGTTGCGGGATTTTTAAATGAAGGGTCGATGGGGCGTTATTTTGGAGATAATCAAGCTCGATTAAAAACATATGTTTCTGCAGAAGAAATATATATTCTAAAACCTTCTTCGAGTAACTCTATTGAAACAAATTCAGAGCTTCTTTTGAAGCAACTTCAAGAAATTTATAAAAAGCATCATAAAAAAATAGTAGTTATTACGCATAGTAAAGGGAGCCCAGAAGTTTTAAAAATGCTTGCCAATGAACCGCAAGCGACTTCTCAGATGATTGCTGCCGTGTTGACGATTCAAGCTGCGTTTGGAAGCCAGGTGGCAGATCTTTTTGAATCCAATCCTTTTGGGGGAGCAGGACTCAAATCTTTAACAACCCAGGAATCCGATCGTATTTTTTCTGCAGGCGTCATTGAAGTTTTGGCCAAACATGCTGTTCCTATCTATTTTTTACGGACGAGCCAAAAAATAAAGGGAGAAGGAAACTCTGTGGCTTTTGGGATTTTAGGGTTAGCAAAATATTTAAGTTCCTATGGTGAAAATGACGGATTAGTGACGGTGGAGCGACAAGAGCTTCAAGGAGTAGGAACAGATTTAGGCATTATGGACGCCGATCATGTGGATACCGTGCTCGATCCTCCTTCTAGCAATACCCCTTCTTCTTTTCGCCATGCATTGATGGATGCAATTTTTGTGTATTTGATGAACCATGATTTTTAGTCATAATTTTAGTAAAATCGTATTAATATGACTTTACTCATGAGTAAAGTCATGCTATACTGAATTTACTCATGAGTAAAAGATACTTATTTTCTTCTATTATTTCAGATCTGAAAGAGAAGATGGTTTTTATAGGGGGGCCACGCCAGGTTGGCAAAACAACGCTTTCTCTTCAGGTATTAGATCCCCATCATCCTTCAGAAACCCATCGGGGGTATATGAGCTGGGATGATATTCAAGATAGAAAGCTTCTTTTAAAAGGGGAGTTTCCATTTCACCAAAAGCTTATTGTGTTGGATGAAATTCATAAGTTTAAAAATTGGAGAAATCTTGTAAAGGGATTTTATGACAAACATAAATCAGAAACTTCTTTTTTGGTTACAGGATCTGCCAGATTAGACTACTATCGAAAGGGTGGAGATTCATTACAAGGGCGCTATCATACCTATAGGCTTCATCCCTTTACACTTGGGGAACTCAAAAATCTTCATTACGTTTCTTCCCCTTTAGAACTTTTATTGAAATTTGGTGGTTTTCCTGAACCGCTTTTTAAACAAGAAGAAAAAGCTTATCAGAGATGGCAACGTGAGCGATTAGAGCGGGTTATTTATCAAGATATTAGAGATTTAGAACATGTTAAGGAAATAAGCCTAATTGAACTTTTGTTGGAACATTTGCCAAGTTGTGTGGGCTCCCCGTTATCGATAAAAAATTTAAAAGAACTCATCCAAGTTTCTCATGAATCAATTGAGCGATGGATTAAAATTTTAGAACGTTTGTATGTTTGTTTTAGACTTCCCCCCTTTGGAGCACCTAAAATTCGAGCGGTAAAGAAAGAACAGAAACTTTATTTTTGGGATTGGACACAAGTGGAAGACGCTGGGTCTCGTTTCGAAAATCTTTTAGCCTGTCATTTGTTAAAATTTTGTCATTATAAAGAAGATACCGAAGGGGTAAAAATGGAATTAAGATATATTCGAGATACAGACAAACGTGAAATTGATTTTGTTGTTTTAGAGAATAAAAACCCTTTATTTGCTGTAGAATGTAAAACAGGAGAAAAATCCCCCAGCCCCGCACACCACTATTTTAGAGAAAGAACTTCTATTCCAAAATTTTATCAAGTTCATTTGGGAAAGAAAGAGTATGGAAATGAGACAACAAGTGTTCGAGTTTTACCTTTTGAAACTTTTTGCCAAGAACTTAACCTCCCTTAAATATAAGCGATCTGCGGAATTTATCGGGCAAGCATTACGTGAAGCCAATCAAGCCATTAATTTTTATTTGTCCGCTCGAGCCTTGGAAGATGCCAAGCGTCTTGTAGATATTTTGGTTTCAGCCAAAAAAAATGACCAAGCCAAAGAGCTTTTAGAAAAGCTGAAGTTACGGTAGTAAGATTATTTTTTTGTGAGTTCTTCGTTAATGACTTCTTCAATCGCTTCTTGAGGGACGTTTCCAACGACGATTTTACCATTAATAAAAAGGGTCGGCGTCGAACGAACGCCCGCTTCTTGGCCTTCTAGAAGTTCTTTTTGAAGCTTGGCAAACTTTTCTCCACTAGCTAAACATTGTTTGAATTTGGTCAAATCTAGCTTTAAATTTTCGGCATATTTTTCAAGATCAGCTCTTTGGAGAGCTTGTTGGCTTTCAAAAAGTTTATCGTGATAAGGCCAAAATTTCCCTTGATCATGGGCGCAGAGTGACGCTTGATGCGCCAGGGGAGCATTGGCGTGGCGGCTTAAAGGAAATGCTTTAAAGGAAAGACTTACAGCACGTCCATATTTTTTGAGGACCTTATCCAATGTTTTTGTAAGGCCTCCGCAAAAAGGGCACTCAAAATCCGAAAATTCAATAATTTTTACCTTTGCATTTTCTCCTCCTTTTGAAGGAGCAGGGGTTAGATTCAAGGTGACTCGCGGGCGTTCGGGTTTTTCTAGATGAACTTGAGCACGAGCTGTCTTTTTAAGTCGTTCCACATACTTTTGATAGGCTTCGTTTGCACGTTCATTTTGTAAAAAATTTCGGATTCGTTCAGTATATTGTTCTTTAGTCCCTTTTAAATTTTCTTTTTGTTGTTCATAAAATTTATCTACATCTTTATCGGACACTTTTTTGGTGTTTCTTTGAACTTCTCTTTCTAAAAGTTCATTCACACTTATCTTTCGTCGGGTTGCTTCTTTTTCTAAGACAATTTTTCCCACCATTTCTTCGATTTTTTTCTTTTTAAGTTCAAAAATATTGGATTGTAGTTCATAGAGATCAACGCTTAAAGCCTGATGGAGTTCTGCTTCTGTGATTTTTCTTCCAAAAACTTCTGCGACAATTTTATTGGGATCTCCATCACAAGAGAGAGAAGATGTGTCTGCGTAAGCAAAACGGAGTGAGGTTAAAGATAAAACCAAAAATAAAGAATAGATAAGTTTTTTCATGCAACTATTATGGTCTTGGGCCACCTTCGTAGTCAAGTAAAACTAATTATGCTAAGCTTTGAGTTTAATGAATTCTTATTTACAGGCTCTTTTAGATAAATATGAAACTTCTTTAGGCCTGACTGTGGCAGGTCTGAAAGGGGCCAGTTTTGCCTATGTGCTGGCAGAGCTTCGGCAAATCCGAAAAAACCCAACCTTGGTTGTGACCCAAACCCCTGAGCAGGCGGAGGCTCTTCTGTCGGATACTCTATTTTTTTCTCCGGGGCTTAAAAATGAAGTTTTTATTTATCCTGCATGGGAGCCCCATCCTTTTGACACGCTTTCTCCTCATCCTGATGTGATCGTGGAAAGGATAGAAATTTTATATCGACTTCTTCAATCAAAAAACCTTTGTATCCTTACAACAATTGAAGCACTTGCTCAGCGTGTCATCCCTCAAGAAACTCTCATTGAACAAACCCTCTTCTTAAAAAAAGGCCAAGAGTTTAAACGCGAACTTCTTTTTCAAAAGCTCATAGAAAGTGGCTACAGCAAAGTTTCGAGCGTGGAAGACCGAGGGACTTGGAGCCAGCGGGGGGGGATTATAGATATTTTTTCGCCTCTAACGCCCGCCCCTTTTAGGCTGGAATTTGTGGGAGATGAAATTGAAACTCTTCGAACCTTTGATCCAGCTACGCAGAGATCCTTAGATACATCGATTGCAGAAGTTGTCATTTTGCCAGTACGGGAAATTATTTATACAGATCAGACTGTTTTAAGAGCTCAGATAGAAGTGAAAAGAGTGGCTGATGAAACGTCAATTCAAAAATCCACCCGAGATCAAATTTTAGAGTATTTAGAAAATAGAGTTTATTTTTCTGGGATCGATACTTTTCTCCCTTTTTTCTACCCTAAACTAGAAACTCTTTTCGATATGTTTTCAGAAACTTTTGATCTTTTTTATCTAGACCAGGGGGTTCTCCAAAGAAACTCTCAAGAGTTTCAAAAAGAATGTGAAAGAGATCATCAAAAAGCACTGGAAGCGGGGCGCCTTTCTTGTGATGTTCAAAGCTTATATCTTTCATCCGAAGAGCTTTTTAAATATCTCACCCCTCAAAAATATTGGAACGTGACGGATCTGGAACTTATGGCCCAAGGGTCCATTTCACTTCAGACCAAAACTAACGAAGATATTCGATACAATTTAAAGAAAACAAAAATAACCAGTCTTGAGATTTTAGAACCCTTGGCCAGACAACTCAAAACGTGGCGAAGTGAAGGACAAACGATTTTTTTTGTAGCCAATACGCAAACACAGCTGAAGCGTTTCCGAGAGCTTTTTTCTCATTATGGGCTTCATTTTTTAATGATGGATGACCCGTCACACTCTTTTTCCTTTGAAAAATGGGAGGCTCTTAAAAAAAATCCCTCCTTCTTTTCTTATGAAGTGCTTTTGGTTTTAGGCTCTCTTTCTTCTGGGTTTCAGTTTCTAGAAGAAAAAATAATATTTATTACAGAAGAAGAAATCTTTGGTCAGCGAAAACATATTCATCAACCTCAGTCCTCTAAAAAAGGGGCATTTATTACAAATCTTTCTGAGTTGAAGCTCGAAGATGCGGTGGTGCATAGCGATCATGGGATTGGTCTTTACCGAGGGTTAGAGCGGCTGCATCTGGGAGGGAGTTTGAATGACTACATGCTCATCGAATATGCAGATAAAGATAAACTCTATGTTCCTCTCTATCGCTTAAATGTTATCCAGCGCTATGTAGGAGGTCAAAAAGAGACGCTTCATTTGGACAAACTTGGCGGAGCACAGTGGGATAAAACGAAGAAAAGAGCCAAAAAACTTATAGAAGAAATTGCCCATGAGCTTTTGGAAATTTATGCGGCCAGAAAAACCTACTTGGGATTTTCTTTTAGTCCCCCAGATTCTTATTTTCATGAACTCGAGGCCACTTTTCCCTATGATGAGACGACAGATCAATTAAAAGCTATTTCAGAAATTCTTTCCGATATGTGTTCTTCAAAACCGATGGATCGCATTGTATGTGGAGATGTGGGGTATGGGAAAACAGAAGTAGCCATTCGGGCTGCCTTTAAAGCGGTGATGGATAAAAAACAGGTCGCTGTGTTAGCCCCCACAACTTTACTGGTCGATCAACATACAAGGGTATTTAAGGAGAGATTAAAGTCATTTCCTGTGACGGTCGACTCGCTTTCTCGTTTTCGGAGTCCTTCAGAACAAAAAGAAACTCTTCGAAAATTAAAATCAGCAGAAGTGGACATTGTGATTGGGACACATCGTCTCTTATCTCGAGATGTAGAATTTGGAGATTTGGGTTTTTTAATTATTGATGAAGAGCAGCGCTTTGGAGTGACACACAAAGAAAAAATTAAAAAGATGAAAAAAACTTTGGATGTTTTAACTCTTTCAGCCACCCCTATTCCTCGTACGCTTCACATGGCGCTCTTAGGAATTCGAGATATTAGTATTATTAACACCCCTCCTCAAGATCGTCTTTCGATCCGGACGTATGTGACAGAGTTTGAAGACCAGACCCTTCGTGAGGCCATTTTGCAAGAAATAAGGAGAGGGGGGCAGGTCTTTTTCATTCATAATCGAGTTGAGACGATTATGCGACTGACTTCGCATCTTCAAAAATTGGTTCCAGAAGCAAAAATTCATTTTGCACATGGGCAAATGGCAGAATCTGCAATTGAAAAAATCATGCGTGATTTTTTGAGTAAAAAATTTAATGTGTTGGTGAGCACGACCATTATTGGAAGTGGAATTGATATTTCCTCAGCCAATACGATCATTATCGATCGAGCAGATACGTTTGGATTAGCCCAGCTTTATCAGCTCAGAGGACGTGTGGGGCGATCACGCGACAGAGCCTATGCTTATCTTCTCATCCCCTCAAAAGAAAAGTTGTCGCAAGATGCCAAAAAGAGACTTCAGGTGATTCAAGGGGCACAAGAACTCGGTTCTGGATTTAAAATTGCAAGCCACGATCTTGAAATTCGAGGGGGGGGAAATATTTTAGGGAAGGATCAGTCTGGTCATATCGAGGCCATCGGATTTGAGATGTATACTGATCTTTTGGAACAAACTGTTCGGGAATTAAAAGGCGAAGTCCTCGAAAATGAGGTGGATCCAGAACTAAATCTCAGAGTGGATGCCTATATTCCTGAAGACTATATGCCTGACATGAGCGATAAGCTTTCTTTCTATCGTCAGTTGTCCGGACTTCAGACCGAAGAAGAGCTTTCCGATATTGAGGCAGATATGCGGGATCGTTTTGGCCCCCCCCCGCCTGTTATTTTTAATTTATTTGAAGTGATGGCGATTAAGTTTTATTTAAAGAAATTAAAAGTGCGCTCTATTGATGTGGGGAATCAAAAAACTGTTTTTACTTTTTTAGATCACACACCTTTGACTCCAGAAATGATGATTGCAAGGGTGCAAAAAAATCCAAAACAATTTCAAATTAAACCTGGGAATAAGTTTGTGATGAACATTACAACATGGAAAGAAATTTTACCGTTTGTTCGTGAGTTATCGGATGGAAAGTCTCAGTAAACAAATTTTGAGATTAGCCTGGCCTGTCATCTGGGGGCAATTGGGCATGCTCGCCTTTGATTTGGTCGATGTCTTTTGGATGGCCAAATTAGGGACAGAAACCGTTGCAGGAGTAGCGGCAGCTGCTTTCTTAGATTGGGCCGTCTATTCTTTGATGGGCGTTACAACCATTGGATGTGCCACTTTGGTTTCTCAGGCTGTGGGGGCGAAAAATCAAAAACAAGCATATGATGTGGCCAGAGAATCCTTTCACTTAGGCCTTTTAGTTTCACTTTTTCTTCTTTTCTTTCTGTGGTTTTCATCTCCTTTCATTTTTCATTGGATGGGGCTAGATGCGAAGGCTCATGCGGCAGCCCTGGCGTACTATCAAGTTTTGATCTTTGGGGCTCCTGTTTTTTTTACATTTATTTTGACAGGGCAAATTTTTAATGCCTACGGAGATACTAAAACCTCTAATTTTATTTTAACGGGAGCCATTGGTTTAAATGCTTTGTTAGATCCCTTTTTTATTTTTGGGTGGGGGCCATTTCCAACGTGGGGAGCTTTTGGAGCTTCTTTTGCTTCTTTGATAAGTTTTACGGTAGGAATGGGGATTCGACTCTATTTTTTACGAAAAAGAGGCTACATTGATTCTTTAACGACGTATAGAAAATGGAGTGGAGCCTATTTTTATCGAATTTTAAGTATCGGAATTCCTACGGCTACTGCCCGAGTTGTTTGGTCTTTGGTTTATCCTCTTCTTTCAACGCTCATTACCCCTTTTGGAATGTCGGCCATGGCGGCGCTGACGATGGCTCATCGGATAGAAGGAATTGCGTATTGTACGGCGTATGGATTTTCTGTAGCTGTTTCAACATTAGTGGGACAAAATATAGGGAGAAAAGATATTCAGTCGGCACGGCAGACAGCCTATCAAGGCAGACGTTTGATTACGGTCATTTTACTTCCCATGAGTCTTCTTTTTCTACTCATTCCAGAAGTTTTGATGAGCTTTTTATCTCAAGATCCCCAAGTGATCTCTCATGGAGCCTCCTATCTTAGGATTATTGGACTTTTAGAAATTTTTTTGGGTTGGGAGATGGTCTTTGAAGGAGGATTTAATGGGGTAGGAGAAACTCGTCCCTATATGTTGATCTCTATTCCTTTGACCTTGAGTCGCTATCCTCTGGCCTATCTTTTGGTCCATAGGCTGGGAGGGTCCATTGAGTCTATCTGGTGGGCCATTTCGCTATCGACGTTATTGAAGGGCATATGCCTAAATTTAGCATTTGAAAAATTAAAGGCATTTAAGTAAGAGGGAAGGATGTTTTCTAGGGCATATCATCCCCCGATTCTGATGTATCATTCGGTTGCTTTTTTATTTGAAGCTCCTTTCCCAAATGCTGTTCGAATTCGGCCTTCTATTTTTGCCAAGCAGATGGAGTATTTGAAAGATCATCGCTACAATGTGGTTGATTTAGATTTGCTTTTCCAATGGATTATAGAAGGGAAAGAACTCCCTCCTAAAGCCATAGCACTTACATTTGATGACGGATATTTGAATAACTATGTCAATGCGTATCCCATTTTAAAATTTTATGGATTTCCTGCGACCGTGTTTTTAATTACAAGGTGCATTGGAAGAGATCCTCAATTTATAACTTGGGATCAAGCCAGAGAAATGGAAAAAAGTGGAATTCGGTTTGGCAATCACACCGCTACACATCCCCACTTGGATTTGATTTCATTAGAAGACGCTCGGAAAGATATTATAGAAGCCAAGGAAACATTGTCAAAAGAACTTCAGGCTCCCTCACAAGTTTTTTGCTATCCCTTTGGGGGATATACGATACAAATTCAAAAACTGGTTCAGGAGTGCGGATATGAAGGGGCTATGGCTACGAGTGTAGATGGAGCTCTTCCGCTTGCTGATCGCTACGCCTTTCGGCGACTTAAGATTTCTGATTCTGCACAAAATAAGTTTATTTTTGCTTTTGAGATTTCTGGCTACTATAGTGCACTTCAAAAGGTACAAAAAAGAATAAAAATCATAAGAAAGAAATTTACAGAAACTTGTAAAGGAGATACCCCATGATTCAAAAAGTACTGTTTTTCATTTTAAGCATTATCCTCAGTTTTTCTCTTCAAGCTAAACCCAAAGACACAGAAATTGTCGCTGAAATTAACGGTCAGGCATTGACGGTCAAACAATTTAACGATCGCTATCAGTGGTATGTGGATCGTTTTAAATTTAAAATGCCTAAGAAAGATTTTTTAAAAAACTTAATTGATCTTGAGCTCTCTTCGCAAGAAGCTGTTAAGCGGGGATTCGATAAAGATTCCAAAATGCTTTATGATACTAAAATTCTTTTGTCCCAGCATTTGTTAGAAAAAGAAGTGTATCAGAAATTTGAGGCTATTAAGGTTTCAGATCGTGATTTAAAAAAGTACTTTGAAAAATCTCCAGAAATTAAAGCAAGCCACATTCTTTTTAAGTTAGATCCTAAAGCAGATAAGCCCAAAGAAGAAGAGGTGCGAAAAAAAGCAGAGGAGATCTTAAAAAAAGCTCGGGGAGGAGAGGACTTCACAGAGCTTGCTAAGAAATATTCAGAAGGGCCATCCGCTAAAAACGGAGGAGATTTAGATTATTTCACACGAGACAGCATGGTTCCTGAATTTTCAGAAGTGGCCTTTAAACTTAAAAAAGCAGGAGATCTGAGCGATTTGGTTCGTACCAAATATGGATTTCATATTATTAAGCTTACAGGCATTCGAGATTTTAAAAGTGCGGATAAGCGGCGGCTCCAAAATCAGGTGAAGTCTCAAAAGCAAAAAGAAATTTACGAGAGTTTTTTTTCAAATCTCAAAAAGAACGCCAAGATTACAATCCACGAAAACTTAATCGAGGATTAGGAATAACCTAAAAAATAAAGAATTAACTCTCCGTAAAAAAGAGTAATCAAAGCGGCTCCCGCTAAAAAAGGGCCAAAGGGGAGGACAGCTCGCAGATTCTCTTTTTTCAAAAGAATCATAAAGAGTCCCCAAACAGATCCCAAGATTGAGCTTAAAAACAAAACTAAGAGAATAGACTTATACCCTAGAAAAGCGCCAATCATTGCGGCCAATTTAATATCTCCTCCCCCCATCCCTTCTCGACTTGTGAACTTAAAATACGTCCAGGCTAGAAGGAGTAAAAATCCCCCCCCACTAAGAATGCCAAGGAGAGATTCTGTATAATTAATATCCAGAAAGTGAAGGGAAAGCAAAAATCCCAGAAGCGTTCCTCCTAGGCTTATGACATCTGGAATAATACGGTGGTGGATATCAATGGCGGTGATGACCACAAGAGAGGCGACAAAGAGAAAATAGGCAAATCCTTGGGGACGAAATCCAAATTGGTCAAAGGTCCAAACAGCCAAAAAAGCCGTGACAAGCTCCACGATAAAATATTCAAATGATATTTTTGCTTTGCAAAATCGACAACGGCCCAAAAGAAGGATCGTGCTGACTAGAGGAATAAGATCAACCCACGGCAACTGTTTTTGACAGTGATCACAATGGGATCTGGGCCATAAAATGGATCTTTCTTTGGAATCTTCTTGGGGGAGCCTTGTGATGCACACATTTAAAAAGCTTCCGACTAAGGCTCCGAAACCAAAGGTGACCAAGGCTCTGAAAAGATTAATCCATTCCATATTTTTCGAGACGGTATCTCATGGAGCGAAAACTAATCCCTAAAAGTTTTGCGGCTCTCTTTTTAACTCCTCCCGCTTTTTTTAGGGCTCTTTCAATGAGGTCCTTTTCAAGATTGCCGACAATTTCTTCAAGGTTTACCCC
>JACPSU010000001.1:27113-50125 GCA_016193105.1 Deltaproteobacteria bacterium
GGTTTACCCCATCCATCGTCACCATTTGTTCTGAGCCTCCTCGTCTGGCAATCCCCGCAGCTGGATGAAAAATAACGGGGGGTAAGCTTTCGGGCAAAATGGCCGCTCCTCTTTCTAAAGAGACCGTTCGCTCTATGATATTCTCAAGCTCTCGGACATTGCCAGGATAATCGTAGCCACTAAGAGCATCCATCGCTTCTTTCGATATTTTTTTAATATCTTTGTCGAGATGCTTATTATATTTTTCCAGAAAATGCTGGGCAAGAATGGCAACATCTTCTTTTCGTTCTCGAAGAGGAGGCAGCTGAATATGAATAACATTTAGCCTATAATAAAGATCCTCCCTAAATCTTCCTTGCGATACTTCCTGCATCAGATCCTTATTTGTTGCAGCAATAATGCGAACATTCACGGTAATATCATCTGTGCTCCCCACCCTTTTAAAGGTTTTTTCTTGAAGGACGCGCAAAAGTTTTACCTGGGTTTGAAGAGGGATCTCCCCAATTTCATCTAGAAAGATGGTCCCTCCATTGGCTACTTCAAAGAGCCCCATTTTGTCAGCAATCGCTCCTGTAAAGGACCCTTTTTTGTGACCAAATAGTTCACTTTCAATCAGGTTTTCTGGAATGGCGCCACAGTTTACGGTCACAAAAGGTTTATCTTTTAAAGGGCCATTATAGTGAACCGCTTTAGCCACAAGCTCTTTTCCAGTTCCACTTTCTCCAGTAATGAGCACATTGGTTTTGGTCTCACAGACGCGGCTAATGAGATCATAGATTTTGAGCATCGAAGGGGCGCTTCCAATGAGATTTCCAAAATTGTACTTACTCCCTAACTCCTTCTTTAAGAGGACATTCTCCCGACTTAAGATGCGTCTTTCCAAAGCCTTTTTAATGACGATTTTTATCTCATCAATTTTAAAAGGTTTTGTAATGTAATCATACGCTCCAAGTTTCATGGCTTCGACTGCAGATTCTGTAGAGCCAAAAGCGGTGATTACAATGACGACCATCTCTGAATCACTTTCCTTGGCTTTAGCTAAGACCTGCATTCCATGAATTTTTGGCATCTGAAGATCTGTGATGACCACATCATAGCTCTTCTTGGCCAAATGCTTTAGGGCCACCTCTCCATTTTCTGCGGTGGTGATATCGTACCCCTCGCGTTTGAGCATGATCTCCAGAAATTCCCGAAGACTTTCCTCGTCGTCTACGACGAGAATTTTAGGTTTTACTTCTTCCATGGTTTCCTCCTTATTGTCATCCTCCTCCCCCGACTTGATCGGGGGATCAAACGGAGGATCTTGTTATTCTAACGGCAACACAATCGTGAACGTTGTTCCTTTCGACACTTTAGAATTTACAAAAATTCGCCCTTGATGAATTTCAATAATCTTATGTACGAGAGAAAGTCCTAAGCCTGTCCCCTTGGGCTTGGTCGTAAAAAAAGGATCAAATATTTTTTTAATATCTTCTTCTGGGATTCCTTGTCCGGTGTCTTGGATTTCAATTTTAAGCTGGTCTTCTTCTTGAAAAGTTCGAATCAAAACTTTTCCCCCCTCTGGCATGGCTTGAGCTGCATTTAAAAGAAGATTCCAAAAAACTTGTTTTATTTTTTCTTTATCTCCTTTGATTTGAACATTTTTATATTGAAGTAAAAATTGAAGCTCAACATTTTGGGTTGCAGCTTTATTCATAGAAAAAGCCATCAGGGTTTCTTCTATGGCCGGAATGATTTTAAAAGATTCTCGCTTGCGGTCTGTGGGCCTTACATAATCTAAAAACTCATTAACCAGGTGATTAAGCCGATCTGTTTCTTTAAGAATGATATTCATAAGTTTTTTATTGTCGTCTTGCACATGAAGTTCTCGACTCAACATTTCAATGGAACCACTCACAGAAGCCAAAGGATTTCGAATCTCATGAGCAATGCCAGCAGCTAATTTTCCAACGGCGGCAAGTTTATCTGTACGCTGAAGATGCTGTTCCATTTCCATGATTTTAGTGAGATCTTCAAAAATTAGAATATTTCCGCATTTTTGATTCTGGGCATCTTTCAGTGCAGAAAGGCTAAATCCTAGGGTGAGTTCTTGTGATGAGGCTTTTTTAAAATGAAAAATTTTTCGAATCGGCATTTCTTTTTTACTTTGAGAGGTGGCTGTTTGAATCCAGTGACGTTTTAAATCTGGAAAGAGATCAAAGACATTTTTTTTGTAAGCATCAGAGAAAGAAAGGCCCGTCATTTTTTCTGCAGCTTGGTTAAAATAGATAATATTATTTTGAAGATCGGATGTAAGAAGGCCGCTGGTCATATTGTTAATAATGATTTTATTTAAATCTTCCAATTCTTTGACGTTGGCTTCTTCTTCTTTAAGTTTTGTTTTAAATTCTCGAAACTGCTGTGAGAGGTAACCACTTAAAATAGCAACCAAAAAGAAGGCAATGTTATTAAAAAAGAGGGTCATTAAATGTTTTTCCCGATGAGGAATGGGATCTAGAATGAGGAGGGTACTAAAACAAATACTGGCAAACGCAGCAGTATAGAGTGCTCCGGTGCGCAAAAAAAGAATAGAAGAGAAAGCGATTGTAAAAAGGTAGAGGAATGTAAAAATGGCTTCTTGGGTTCCTGCAATATAAATGAGCGAAGTTGTAAATAAAACGTCATAAAAAATTTGAAACTGAATGAAGGCGTTTATGTTTTTGACCTTGGGGATCAAAAGCGCACAGACAATCGTGATGAAATAGGTAAAGGATAGAAGAGAATAAATGGGGAATAAATCTTGAGGCCCAATAATGTGGCTATCTTTGATCTGATAAATCAAAGTCATGATCAAAAGAAAGGTCGTGACCACACTCCGTAGGAACATAAACCAGAGGGTATTCTCTTTTGCCTGAATAGTGGGGAGTTCTAAGAGCCCCCCTCTCTTTAGTGTAAAAAATGCCATAACAACCTGTTTTTACTACCTATTTTTAGTTATTTTCTGTCTTACTTTTTACTTCCGCCTGCTACGTTCCGCCTCCGCTAAAAGTCACTTATATTAATAATGCTAGCCCCAGTGCCACTTTTTGTCAAATTTAGCCATTCTGCGTGACACGGTGCCAAAATTTGTATAAACCAAAAAACAGATATGAAAATTGCACATATTTTTGATGCCATTTATCCGTATGAACAAAGTGGGGTAGGCAAATATATTTATTTAAAAGCCAGAGAAGAAGCTTCTCAAGGGCATGAGGTGCATATCTATGGATTTAAATATTGGGAAGGATCTTCTGTTAAGAATGAGGGTGGGATCACATACCATGGAATTGTTCCTGCTTATAGTGTTTATTCCAAAAAAGGGAAGAGAGGACTGAGGGGGTTATTTTCATTTTGCTACGCTTTAACAACAAATCTTCTTAAAACAAAATATGATTTGATTGAATGCCACGCGGTTCCGTATCTTCCTATTTTTATTTGTTTTTTTATTAGATTTTTTAAAAAAAATAAGCTTACTATTATTTGGCATGAAATATTGGGAAAACATTGGTTTCACTTTCATCCTTTTTTAGGGGGGATAGGATGGTGGGTTGAAAAATGTGCTCTTTTTTTACCTCTAGAGCATGCCGCTATTTCTCCTTTTGTGTTTCAAAGGTTACCTAGTAAGCGAAGGATTTTATTTGAAAGTTTAATCGAATGGGAGGCCATTCAAAAAGCAACTAGAGTTAAGGATCAGGTTGATATTTTATACGTTGGCCGATTTGTAGAATATAAACAGATAGATTTGCTGGTGAGTGCTTTAGAGTTGCTCAGGCTTAAAAAACTTTTTCCTAAAACCTTGCTGATTGGTGAAGGGCCTTTAAAAAACAAAATTAAGAAAGCAATAGAAGCAAAGAGGTTGGGGCATGTTGAACTCTTAGATGGAGTTCCAAATGTTTATTCGCATATGAAGGCAACAAAGCTTTTCGTGCTTCCTTCCAGACGAGAAGGGTTAAGTTTTGTAACCTTGGAAGCCCAAGCCTGCGGGGCCAAAGTCATTACAGTAGATGCTCCATTGAATGCAGCAAAAACATTAACTCCCTATGTTTGTAAAAATGATAAAGAGGCTTTAGCTCAAGAAATTGAGCGTTTATTATGACCTATTAGAGCCCTATTGTTTCAATGCCCTCTTCCCAAGGCAAACAGTGAATATGTTCAAGCCTTTTTTTTATCTTATCTCTTGAAAAAACATAACATTCAGTACTTTTGACAAGGTCTTTAGAAAGATGAATAAAACTACTCAAGTCTACTTTTTCTATCTTTTGTGCATAAATATGTCATTGTCCAATCTTTTTCTAAATAATGAATCAAGCGATATATTTCTAAAATAACAAAATGTTCAAAATCTCTTCCCAAAAAAGAACGAGAAGTGTCATCCCCCACTTGTAGTGTTTTTTCTAAACTATGAAGCACCCCTAAATCAAAAAAATAAAATTTTGGGGCTTTACGTTGTCTTTTTCGGATCGATTGATGATAAGGTTCCAAATAAAAACCCAAGAGGGTATCTATTAAAATTTGAAAATAAGATTGAACTGTTACCGGATCAGAAAGAATATCTCTGGCAATTTTTGAATAATTGAGAATCGAGCCACTCGATTGCGCTGCAACTTCTAAAAAAGCGCGGAAAGGACGAATTTTTCGAATGAGTTGCTCTTGGAGAATTTCTTCTTTGAGGTAGGTTGTTGTATATGTTTTTAAGTAACGTAGTCGCCCCACTTGTGATAATTGAAATATTTCAGGAAGAGATCCCCACCTCAGAACTTCTTGAAGATTAAATGTTTTCTCAAGCTCTTTATATGTTAAGGGAAATAAGTTAAACATAAAGGCTCGACCCGCCAAGAGGTTTGCAGATCCCCTTTTAAGTTTTCTGGCAGAAGATCCTGTTAAAGCAAATTTTAGTTTTTTCTTTTGAATCAATTGATGAACAACGTCTAAGAGTTTGGGTGCTTTTTGCACCTCATCAATGACAATCCATTCTTTTGATCCTATGTCTTCAGCAACTTGTAACAATGTCTCTGGATACAAGACGAATCGTTCTTCAGATGTTGGATCTAAAAGGTCAATCCAATAGACTTTTTCAGGGGAGAAAATGTGCTCTAAAAGTGTCGATTTTCCAGTTCCCCTGGCACCAAATAGAAAAAAACTTCTTTCATTTCCAGGGTTTACAAGTCTATTAAACATACTTTAAGAATGTACGCCAAATTTAAAGTATAGTCAACTATAATTGAGTAAGAAATGCAAAGGCTCTTATATTAATTTTCTTTTTTTGAATTCTCTAGCGCTATTTTTCGGACAATTTCTTCAATGCTTCTTTGTAGTCTTCTTACGAGAGTATAAATATAGAAAACGACGCTGGTTAAAAACAAAAAACCAAAGACAATGTAGCCATCTAATAACCTAGCAAAACCCATACTGATCGAGAATGTTTTGAGTAAGTTGGGAATGAAAGTAATAACAATAAACGTCATCCAAAGAAAAAGCCAAAATGTAACTTCTCTTTTTGTGAATTCTTTTCGTTTAAAGTGTAAAAAAGAATAATAAGCCATAAAAAGACTAAAAAGAAAGACGATGATTTGGATTCCTAACAGCATGATTTATTCTCTTTTCAGTAATTTTCCAGTTAAAAGATGCATCATGATTTTTACGCCATCTAGAATGGTGGTCCCCTTATATTTATCTAAATAAATTGTTTCTATGAAAATCTGAGTGTAGGTCAATTTATTTTTTTTTACTTTTATAATCATTTCTGATTCTATAAAGTAGTAAAGGCATGGGATAATTTAATCTTCGAGAGCCAAACACAACATCATATTTTTTTAGATTTTCGATAAAGCGAGGGATCTCTTTAGGATTATGCTGAGCATCTCCATCTAAAGTAACCAAATGGGTAGCTCCCTGACGGATGGCATATTCACATCCCGTTTTTAATGCAGCCCCCTTCCCTAACTTTATGATGTGGTTTAAAACGGTGACCCCAGCCTTCTTTGCGATTTCAACTGTGGCATCTGTACTTCCATCACTGACAACAACAATATTGGGAATCATTTTTTTTATTTCTTGGAGTAATGTTTCAAGTGTTAAAGCTTCATTATAAGCAGGAATAATGGCCCAAATATTTTTCATGATTTAGAAGGCCTTTTCTGAAAGTATTTTTTGGCTAACGCAATATCTTTTGCAATTTGATGTTTTAAGGCGTGTCCCCCAGAAAATTTTTGTGTGGGGCGAAGCCAATGTAAGAAGTGAAGGATGAGAGACTTTCCATAAATATTTTGATGAAAATCCAAAATATGGGTTTCAATGGTAAATGGAGTTTTTTTAGCAAAAGTGGGCGCATGGCCAATATTGGTAACACTGGGGTAAAGGGTGCCTTTGTACTGAGCGAGTGTGACATAGACCCCTTCTTTAGGAATGAGCTCTGATTGTGTTTGGATATTGGCAGTCGGGATACCTAAAGTTTTTCCTCTTCCTTTCCCTTGTATAACCTTTCCTTGGAGAAAAGTGGGGCGGCCTAAAAATTGAGAGGCCTTTTTCACAGCTCCTTCCTGAATCAAAGCACGAATCTTAGAAGAGCTGACCACTTGTCCTTTGATTTTAAAAGGGTGAGCAATGTGGAGTTCAATATGGGCTGCTTTACAAAGTTTTTTTAAAAGGGCTGTATTGCCTTGCCGCCCTTTTCCAAAAAAGAAATTGTAGCCCACATATAAAATCTTGGCGTTTAAATTTTGTACAATAATCTCTTGAAAAAAACGTGCTGCTGTTTTTTGTGAAAATTTCCGATTAAACTTTTCAACAACTGTGACATCGATCCCTTGGTTTTGAATGAGCGCTAGGCGTTCTTTTAATGTGTTCATTTGAGGAGCCGCTGTTTTGGGATGGAGAACTCGAGAGGGAGGAGGATAGAGGGTATAGACGACAGAAGTTCCTTTAATTTTTTTAGCTTTATGAATGACTTCTTTAAATATTTTTTTGTGGCCCAAGTGAACCCCATCAAAATTTCCAATGGCAACGACAGGAGACGGTCGCTTTTTGATATGAAAAGAAGAGGAATAAATCTTCATAAATCAGTATCTATACCTCTTTTCTCCTTGCTTGAGTATCCTTTTATTTGTTAAATTTTTATTCATGTCTTCCCTTCAACGTTTCTTGCTTCCTTGGGTGAGTCTTTTGTTTTTATGGGGGTGCGCGACAATTCCTGCTCCTTCTTCAGAAGAATCCCCGCCTTCTGCAGAGTCTGCAGAAGAAGATGTGGTTGTGAAAGAAGTGAAAGAGTCTTTAACATTGGAGAAAACCAGCAGTGATCTTTATGAGAATGCATATCAAGCTTATTTAGATGGCTATTATGAAAAAGCCATTGTTGGGTTTGAAACCGCACGTTTGTTAAAGCCAGAAGAAATGCAATTTTGGCGCAAACTCGCTTTAAGTTATTGTTATTTAGCCACGGGACGCTACTTGGATGCCCAAAAACTAGCAAAGGCACTCATAGATGAGAAGCCTGATTATTGGGGTTCTTATATGAATGCGGGACTTGCCGCTCTTTGGCAAGGGGAGCTCCTCAAAGCCTCTGAACACTTTGAAAAAGCCAGTGATCTTCAAGATGCCGAACCCTCGCTGAATGTCTATTGGGGGATCACCTACCAGCTTTTAAAAAAACCGGCATTGGCAACCCAAAAATTTTCTCAGGCTGAGGCCAATTACAAAGAAATTATTAAAAATAATCCCAATGAAGAACAAGCGTTTATCGAGCTTGCCTATCTGTATCTCTATAGCTCTAAAAATGAGGCCGAAGCCTTAAAGCTGATTGATCAAGCTCAAAAGATTATTGAAGATTCCGATAACCCCGAAAAAAAACAAGTGTGGCTTGATTTTTATCTTCCTCATTTAAAAGGGATTGGTTTTTTCAGACAAGGGCGTTTTAGAGACTCCATTTTAGCTTTAACGGGTGCATTAGAAAAAACTCCCGCAGGGATTCGTATTGATTTAGCAGAAGTCTATTATTATTTAGGTAAAAACTACCAGGCTCTTCAAGAGACAGAAAAAGCCAAGGGATTTTTTACCAAAGCTTTAGCCACCGATCCTTTGGTTTTATATGCCTCAGAAATTCGTTCTTATTTGGGTATTTCAAAACCAGTAAAGAAGAAAAAGAGTTAGTATGAGAAAGAAAAGAGAAGGATGTTACTAGGGTTCAAACTTGAGCGCATCAATGGCATGGATAAAAAAATCTTTCGTCCAAGGGGTTCCTTCTTGGGGATCTTTTAGAAAATGAATAACATCTTGTCTGGCACTTTCCCAATCAATGGTTTTAATCTTTTTTTCTAACAGTTGAATGACCTCTTTTGGTTGGAGTTTTTCGTTAGCTTCCAATGACTTTGTATCTTTCATTTTCTGCTCTAAATAACCCAATTTTAGAGGAATATTTTGGCCCATAAACCACAATAGGTCATAAAAATCTCGTCCTTTAATTCTTTGTTCCCACGCACGAAAAAGAACGGCATGCATTTTGCCAGCGAATAAACTTGAAGGTTTTAGCACTTTTATAGCAGCGGTAATCGGAGGGAAGAGTGTTTTTACTTCAGTTTCAAACCCCAGAGGTGGAACAATATCCACCTCAAATTTAATATGCATGACTTTATTTGATTGCACTTTTGAGGCAAGAGGCATTCCTATTTTAAGAAGATGTATTTTTGTATTTGCTTTTAAAAAAGCAGACTCTATTTTTTTATCTTTAGATTTTTTAACCTCATCAATGATGGCCGCAACTCCAAAGGATTGAAGGATTGACTCTACAGATGAAAAGTAATTTTTTAATGAAAAATCTGGTTGGCCTTGAAGTAACGTAAAATCTAAGTCTTCAGAAAACCTTGGTAACCCATAAAAAATTCTTAGTGCTGTCCCCCCATAAAAGGCAGCTTTATTAAAAAAATTGGCTCGTGCCAATCCAGCCAATGTCATTTCTTGAATCACTTCTTTAAGCGCATTTTCAAAATCATGTAATGTTTGAGGATTATATTTTTGAATGAGAGATTCAAGCGGATGAGCCATGAGATTTCTCCTTTTGACTTATAAGCCATTTTAAAAGTCGGGCTTCTTTTGAATTTCTATGGTAATGGTCTAATAATTTTCTGAGTTCGTCTTGTTTTATAAGCTCAAGGAGTGTCTTTAAATTTATACGTACATCCTCTAAAAGAAATCGAGCTATATCTTCTTTTGTTTTCCAATTTATTTTTTTTATGCGCAAATTTACATAATCTAGAAGAGCCTTATCGGGGCGTGCAATCAAAAAGCTTTTTTGGTTAGAAGTTTGCATGAAATATCCATAGGGGTATCTGCGCTTATCCAGATGCTCGAAAGCAAAAACACCCATGGGTGTTTTAAATTGCTGAGATCTTCTGGTGGTTACAGAAGTAATGGTTTGAACGCGATCTGTTAGGAGGCCATAATACTGAAGTGCCCATTCAGCGGAAATATAGGACGGAAAATAAAGAACATTGGCAAAACATTCTAGTTGTACTTCTTTAAATTCCTCGGATTTAAAGTTTAAGTAGTGGCTTCGTTTAATGAGAAAAAGATACCCTTTTTGAGTCAAATCAAAAATTTTCTTTCGAGAATTTTTATAATGAGCGAAGCGGTCTTTTAATAAAAGCAGATCCACCTGCGTGGGCAGGTTTGTCAGGATTTCGATGTCAGCGGGATATTTGCTTCTTTTTAGCATATATAGTTACTGATATAGTAACATACTATATAAATAAAGTGCAAATAAAACTTAGCCTAGCTATGGTACTTAGATAAAATACTGAAGTCCAAATCCCCAATAGTTACGTTTTTCATCGTAAAACTCACCTCGAGGATCATATCCTTGGTAGTATTGAAAAAGAATCTTTACGGGGACTTCATCTTCATAAGAGCCATGAATTCTAATTCCTGCAAGGTAGCTTTGGTTAATAAAAAAATCATATTCTTGCCGTGACTGCCAATCGGTAGCAAGGATGAGTGAAAAAGTTTTTGAGAGGGGATAAAAGAGTTCTCCTCCACCTTGGAAAACAACGAAATGTTTGTTTTCGTATTCTTTAGGATGCCTCGAAGTAAAGATAGAGTGTATGCCAATATGGGGTTTTACATAGGTAAAACTTTTTGAAATATTCAGTTGTAAAAATTCTCGACTATAGCCTCGTTTTATATGTCTAACAGTAGGCCACAGCTGCCCATCGGCAAGGTGGGCGCTGATATGTTCTGCCCCGAATCTTCCATGCCACTGATTTTTTTTGTAATTCAAAGTGAGTCCAAATTTGGTATCCGAAGTATCCAGATCAATTCCGCCGTTTCCCAACCCTGTTTCTTCTCGGAAACGCATGGAATTGTAGCTTAGGCCCTCTATGTTGAGCTGGAGAGTCTCTGTTTCTTGGGAAGGATCTGCTTGTCGTGTGCTTTTATAGATGGGAAAAGAGCTCCCGATCTTTCCGATCTGCCTGTAATTATTGATAAAAAAAATGGAGGTTTGGGTCTCCCAGGGATCTGCTACAAGCGGAGGAAAAATTACTTTTTTGGGTGGGAAAAGCTCATAGGCCCATTTTCCTTGGGCCTGACCTGCCAAGAAAAGCAAAAGAAAGCAAAAGAGAGTTCCATATCTAAGAAGCGTTCTATGCATAAAGCAACAACCATGAATGAAAACCTGGGGAAAATCAATCTGAATTTAGTTTTGAGATGGGGATGCTCCTATGTTATAAATCAACTCATGTTGGCAGGTAGGGAAAAAAATTTAGAGGAATATAAGCAAGCTATTTTAAAATCTTTAAAATACCTAAAACAAAGCTACGAAGAAATTCAAACATTATCGCCAGAGCTCAAAAATGCGAGTTCTGAAACCTTAAAATCTTGGGAAAGTTATGTCGCTCGATTTGCACGTGTTACCGATATATTTCTAATGAAATACATTCGAGCAAGAATACTGTTAGACGATCCTGGTTTTCAGGGGACCTTTAATATTAGAGAACTACGCAATCAAGCGACCCATGAATACACGGAAAGAGAGTTAGAACCTTATTTAAAAAAGATCAAAGAACTCACACCTATCGTTTTATCTATTGAAGAAAAAATTTCTAACTCATGAGACTAAAAGACTGGGAAATTAAAGGAATTGTAGAGGGCATTGAAAGTACCTTTAGAGAAAATGGACTCCCCATCGAAAAAAGTGGTTTATACCTATTTGGGTCTCGCACAAGAGACGATTTAAAAGGAGGGGATATTGATCTTCTCCTCCGAACCTCCCAAGTTATTTTAGAGCACGCCAAATCCCTGAAATTTAAATTTTCTGTGTCTATTCAAAATCGCATTGGTGAACAAAAAATTGATCTTCTTATCATTGGACAGGAGCCTCCCATCGAACCCTTTGCACAAATCGCCCTTGAACAAGCTCAACTCATGAAACAATGGTAAGAAACTCCTTGATATTATTGTTCACTTTATATATATTGTTCATTAATTAGTGAACAGTAATAATTATTGAACATTATGGGCGCCTCCAAGAATATGAAGAACATTTTTGCTGATAAAGCGACTTTTATCTTAAGAAAGATGCTGTCTAGTTCGGATAAGAAATGGGTTACGCGTGATTTTACAGGTGATAGTGGGGTGAGTATTGGGATGGCACAAGGGGTGCTTGAGACCATGGAAAAAAAGGGCTACATCGAAAGGGTCAAGCGAGGGCCAGATAGCTATACGCTTCTTACGAATATACAGGAACTCATTAACGATTGGGTATCAGCCTACCGTTTCGAATTAAACAACGCTGCTGCTTATTACTCTTCCGATAAGAATATTTTATCAAAGCTTAAAGATTATATGAAAGCTAAACAATATGGCCTTACCCTTCATTCGGGTGCTAACCTGACAACGTCTTTTGTAGTAACAGATCAAGTCTATCTGTATTTTAGACCTGAAAACTGAGAAAAAGATATTCTCGAGTTGCGGCAACAACTTGATTTAAAGGAGCTTGTAAGGGGCGGCAATATTCATATTATTCACCCGCATTACAAAAAGAGCGTGTTTGATGGTGTTCAGATAATAAAAGGATATAAAGTTGTCTCTAATTTACAGCTTTACTTGGACCTCTACAATTTTAAGCCCCGCGGTCGAGAGCACGCGGAATATCTGAAAAAAGTTTTGGAAGAGAAGGGCAAGAGTCTGTATGAATGTTGAGAAAATAGAAGCCATATTTTTTAATGTGCTCGAAGATATATGTGATTATCTTCCCGATCTCACGCTTGTCGGCGGGTGGATGCCGTATGTCTATTCAAGTTTTCTTTGGAAAATGTTCCTCAGAAATCCAGTGACCACGGTTGATATAGATTTTGGCGTAGATCAATCCGTTACCAGAGATTATTCAAGGACAATTTTTGAAACCCTTTCTTCTTTGGATTACAAAGAGCATCATCTGAAGATGGACAGGATGTTTCCTGTTGTGCTGTATAAAGAAAAAATCCCAGTAGAGTTTATCACTTATCCTACTGTAGATATCAAGGCGATCGAGAAAATGGTAGGTCAACAGATGCAGATAAACAAAATCGATAAATTTGATTTCCTCTTAAAACACCGGATTTCGATAAGCGTTCACGCTAAAAAAAAGAACAAAAGCTTCCTGATCAATTGTCCAAAACCATCGGCTTTTTTGTATCACAAGGGAGCGACTTTTATTGACAGGGAGAACAAGGAAAAACAGGCCAAAGATTTGTATTACATGTACTTTATCTTGCGGTATGCGCCTGATATGGACTTAATTTTGAGGGAAATATTCCAGTACAGGCAAGAGGGACATTTAATAAGTGTGCCAGATAATATGGATAAATTTTTTGAGAGGGTTTCAAGTCAAGGCTGTCTTTTAGTAGAGCAGGAAAATGGTCCCGATGAATACATTCACGATGTGCGGCACGACATATTTGATAGATTTAAGAGGCTGAGAGAGACATTGCAAAGGGGAGGTGGCAATTAGATGGACAAAGTGGAATGACGCACATTAAATCAGTCAGTTGCCCAATATAGCCTGCAGTCCAAAAAAAGTTGCATGAAGGGCAAAAGTAGCTATACTTAAAGATAGAGTAATAAGTCTAAATGTGGAACGTTTTTTAAGAAGACTTATTAAAAAGTATAATAAAAACAAATAGATAAATAAGGAGTCAGGCCATGGTATCGTTCACGAAAGCACTTTTGTGTGTGAGTGTCATTTTTTTCATCTTAGGGCTATCAACGCCCTTTCTTTATGCTCAAGAGTCCGGAGGGCGTGAACCAGCATCTCCTGCTCCCGCTTCAAAAACACCCGAACAACAAGCAGCATGAAGCTAATGCAGAAATAGATGCTGCGAAGCAGAAAATAAATGACGCAACTACACCTGAAGAACTTCGGGGTGTTGAATTGCCTATTCCAGAAGATGTCCGTATTTTGGCAGGGGACAAGAGTACAATTACGGTGGGAGAAATGGTGGATCAATACGGAAAAGATAGATTTGATTATTTGAGAGATAAAGAAAAAGAGTTTAATAGAAGAGTGAAGCAACTAAAAAGAGAAAGAGCCGAAGGGAAAAATACTATGACAGATCAAGAAATTGAAGATAAGGCTGGAAAGAAAGATCCGGGCATTTTTGCTAGATATGGGGGCTTTAAACCAGGGAAACATGGGGCTGAGCTAAACTGGCTGAGAGGGTTAAGGGGTTTGAAAGCACAAGCAGGGGCTGGGAAGTCGCAGACCATGAATGTGAACATTGAAACTGAGGGAACTGATACAACGGAGCCGGTGCCATGCGGAAAGGTGAAGGGCTTTTTGAACACGTTTGCAGGAGAACTTGCGGCAGCAAGGGACAGTGGCGTTTTAGGTGAGATTGTTTCCGGTGCTGCTCCCGATGGTGAAAGCATAGAGTTTATAACAGCGACCCTTACCACCGATAGGGAAGCTTTAAGGAATGGCACATTAAATTTGCTTGACTCTCGTGGGAATAGGATTGCTACCGCCACTTCAACGAGCTCAAATGGGAATGATACTGTTTTTAGAGTGCCTTACACGGTTCCAAAGGGAGGGGACAAAACAACAACAGTAAGGGTGGTGCTTATAAGTGGGGGGGCTGCAGCCAATTCTGCTGCTACAGATGCTTCAGGAAATTCCGGTGCGGTGATGTTGGGGAGTCTTACTACTTCGGGCTCTTCAAATAATAGTTGGTCCTTTCTTCCTGGCTATTCAGGTTCCGGAACAGCGGTAGTGTCGACTGCATTAGGGACAGCACTGAGGGAGTGGAATGATGGTACTTTCGGCCCCAAAACACGAGCAGCTATTGCTGCGTTTCAGGAGGCTAATAATCTTGAAGACTCTAATAGAATAAATAGATCCTATGAGGATTATATGAGTAGTTTTTCTGTAACAGATACTTTAAATAGTGGTACTGATAATAGTGCCGCCTCTTTTAGGGATATTACTACAGCCCTTTGGCCTGGATCAGGATCATCTGAGGAGATTAATTACAGCGACATAGACTCTATACGCTTCAGGCTGGATTCTAGTAGTGGTGAAACCATGAACATAACAGGCATAAACGTTACTTTTGATACGGATCTTTCAACTCCTAATCCAGACAATGTTCATATATATTATGATGATACTGAAGTCGGTACTCCCGATAATACGGACGTTAAAACAGCTGATTGGAATTTTGAGGCGGTAGGAGAGGCCATAAAAGTTATTGGTGTTAGTGTTGATGTGAACGACGACACCTCGAGTGCTGACATTGCAATAAAGTGTGTATATGTTGATCCAAGAAACAAGGGAAAATGCATTGACGCAAAAGGAAATCTACAAGACGTGCCCTAAGGAGGCGAGTGAAAATATCGCTTCGGAATTATTCATTTATAATAAGTAGATTTCGAACAATTTGTTCGGTAAATTTCCAATTTTTAGTGACTTGACTTTTATCCATAAAAGTCAGATAATTATGGAGTATGTTCCAGAGGCTTTTAAAGCCCTTGACTTCAAAAACATTTTTTTTATTTGGAGCTCGAGGGACAGGTAAGTCTACATGGCTTGAGAAGCAATTTTTTACCCAAAATCCTTTTTGGATAGATCTTCTTGATCCAGACCAAGAAGATCGTTATTTGCGCAACCCAAAGGCTCTAGAACTGGATCTGCTAGATAGGATCAATAAGAATCAATACCCTGATTGGGTTATTATTGATGAAGTTCAAAAAGCACCTAAACTTTTAGATGTTGTGCATCGTTTAATTGAAAAAGAAAAATTAAAATTTGTTCTAACAGGTTCAAGTGCCAGAAAACTCAAAAGAGGCCATGCCAATCTTTTAGGTGGGCGTGCGTTGGTGTATGCTTTATTCCCCTTCTCATATCATGAATTAGGGGAACATTTTGATTTAGATTTTGTTTTAAATTGGGGAAGTTTGCCGGAGGTCATTAATGCAAAAAATGATCGTGAAAAAATAGCTATTTTACGTAGCTATACACAAACCTACTTAAAAGAAGAAGTTTTAATTGAACAATTAATTCGTCAACTAGTACCGTTTAAAAATTTTCTAGAAATTGCAGCCCAAATGAACGCTCAACGTTTGAATTATGAAAAAATAGCATCACAAATAGGTGTTGATAATAAAACTGTACAAAATTATTTCGAAATTTTAGAGGAGACATATTTGGGAACAAAACTATCTGCCTATCACCAAAGTATTCGAAAAAGTCAGCTTTTAGCGCCAAAATTTTATTGGTTTGATACAGGCATCAAGCGTTTTTTAACAGGCGAAATTCATTCTAAACTTGTGAAAAACACCTTTAGCTATGGATTGGAGTTTGAAACATTTATGATCAATGAAATTATAAAACTCAACACCTATAAAGAATTGGATTATAGACTGAGCTATTTACAGACAAAAAATGGTTCTGAGATTGATTTGATTTTAACGCGTGGAAAAGAAACCATAGCCCTTGAAATTAAGTCAAGTCTCAAAATTGATGAGAAAGAAGTCAGGGCCTTTGAAGCCATGGCCAAGGATCTTCCTGGCCCCAAAAAACTTTATTATGTAAGCCAAGATCCTCACTCCGTTCAACTTGGACAAGCACATTGTATATTTTGGCAACAGTTTTTAGATATTTTAGAAAAATTGTAAAATCCAATACAAGATTGTCAATAACTCAAGGCACTTTCTTTTCTTCAGCGAGTTTTAGGCGTTTTTGAATTTCATCTCTCTTTTTTGTGGCCGCAGGGCTTCGCTTTTCTTTGAGGGTTGAAAGAGCTTGTTCATAATAAGATTTGGCTTTTTCAAATTCTTTTTGCCCGTGGTAAAAGGTAGCCACTTGGTAGATCAGGCGAGGGTTATTGCCACTCAGTTTTAAAGCCTCCAAATGAAATTTCTCAGCTTCTTTGGGATGTTGAAGGGTCATTTCAAGAGTTGCCATATTCGAAGCAGTTAGCCAGCTCTTTGGGTTTTGCTCTCGGGCTTTGATTAAAATCTTTTTAGCTTCCTCCATCTTTTGAGGATCGTATTCGAGTTTTCCTTCTAAATTATAAGTTCCTTCAAACAGGGTCGTCATGGCCAAGTTATTCAGAAGCGTTACGTCCTTAGGGAATTGTTTTACCCCAGCTTCTAGGGTTTTGTTTGCTTCGTCTTTCTTTTGAAGTCGCAGGTAGCTATTGGCGATTTGGGCGTAGTCATGGGGAACTTTAGTTTTTATTTTTTTAAAAGAGACAATCGCTTCTTGCCACTTCTTTTGGTTTAAGGCTTGAAATGCTTTGAGGCGATTGGCATCGATTTGATCATTAGCAGCTACAATCTTTTTGAGTTCAGAAATCTTTTTTCTAAATTGGCGAGCTGGGACTTTTTCCCCTTTGGACTTGGGGAGTTTTTTAAATGCTTCAACAATCACAAAAGATTTTTTGTCGTTTTTAAGATTTTCAGGAAGATGGAAGTAATAAAAGTGACTTAAAAGATCATAGTATTCCAACACGAGCCCAAACTGATCATGAATATTTTTTTTGGTTTTATAAGAAAGGACATAGACAGTTGATTGAGATCCTTTTTGAGAAGCCTTTAAAGAAAGATAAATAGGGTAGCTTTTACCACTGGCCGTATGCCAAATCTGGGCAGAAAAAAGAGATGCGGGCAAAAATAGCAGGAACCCTAGGATCAGGACAAAAGTTTGTTTCATAACGAATCTCCTTGATTTTGGATTTTAAAATCCTTTACACTTAAACATTATATCCTATTTTAGGTATCGGTAGGAAGGATCAAGAGCTTTAATCTTTGTAAGAGGAGGAAAAAACGATGAAAAAACTATTTTTTGTGGTGTTTATGTTAGCAATTGTAGGGAGTGCCTATGCACAAGAGCTTAATCCCACGGTTAAATTCAACTTTTTAAGAGGGCGGGATGCCTTTCTAAAGAGCGATTATCAAACAGCTCTTAAAGAACTGAAAGCTTATATCGATGTGGATGGTACAAACCACCACGCTCTAAACCTTTTGGCGCAAACCTATCAAAATCTTAATCGCTTAAAAGATGCCGAGGCAACCTATGAAAAAGCCATAGAGGCGGCTCCGGCCGACACGTTTGCCCCTATTTATTCTTTAAATTTAGGGGTGCTTCTATTTGACCAAAAAAAATATGATCAAGCGCTCCCCCATTTAACAAAGGCAGCGAATAAACTTGCTCCTTTTCCTAAGCCTTTTAATGAGAAAAAAGGGCTCGCCTATTATTACAAAGCCTTTATTCATTATGAGCGGGAACAGTGGCAAGATGCCAAATTGAATTTTGAAAAAGCCAACTATTACTCCAGTGAGTTAAAACAGGGGGCTTCATTTTATCTGGCCATTTGTGATTATAAGCTAGGGAATATGTCTGCTGCAAAAGATGGATTTAAGTTTGCAGAAAAGCTCAATACGAGTAGAGCCTTGACGGAATATTCTCAGAAATTTTTGGAAACCCTGAAATCCGTTAAGAAGCCTTCTGGTTTTGGGCTCACAACAGGTTTTCAAGCGATGTATGATACAAATGTTTTCTTGGAGCCTAAAGAGCATCGCTCCCATTCTACTGAACCAGATGAAAAAGGAGAGGCCGTAGGATGGATTTTAGAACCTAATTATCGTTCCTCTTTTTGGGGGGGCAATGCGGTGGGAAAATATAATTTCTCTGTAGGACGCCAAATAGAGAGCAAACATCACCGCTATGACAGCTATTCACATAAGCTCAGCGGAGCATTTACAAAAAATGTAGGGACGCAAGGAAAGGATAAGATTAGCTTTGATTCTGCTTTTGGTTATTTAGCGGGTGCAGCCCATAGAAGGATTAACTGGTCCATTTCTCAAGATGTCGTTTATGGCATTGAATGGAACCCTTTACTTTCAACAGATTTTCAACTTTCTGGCTCTTATGCTGATTTTCCTTCTCCAGAAAGTGGTAACCCTGCTGACGATCGAGATGTGGCGACTGTAATGCTGGGAGGAAATGGGGCCTGGTATATGGCGGATCAACGGGTAAAAATTAATTTGGGAGGAGGGGCAACCCAGGCTGTAGCGGAAGGGTCAACGTATGATGCGACGGGATTTTTTGGATCTCTAGGGCTTAACTTCCCCTTCATTGCAAAATCTTATATAGATTTAACAGGCCGATTGAACTACGATAAGCTTACACATGATAGAGATGTCACCACACGTACGGCAACGTTTGGAATATTCAGAAATTGGTCTAATCACGTTTCTTCTTCTGTAGGGGTCTCTCATATTATCAGTAAAAGTATGAATGAGGATAAGCCTAGCCTGGATGCCTTGGCCTATACAAGAGATTTGGTGATGCTCAATCTTTTCTATCAGCTATAGAAGATTTTCCTTAATTCAGGGCATTTTCTTTTCTTTAAAAAGTGTCGAATAAACTCGACACTTTATAAAAAGCATGCTAACCTATGAATAATGCTTGATAAATCTATTTTAGAGCAAATTCTAAACGATTGGAATTACTGGGATAAGGAGCCTCCTTTTTCTATTCCCAGAGAGATTCTTTCAAGAGAAATTTCTTTAACCCCTGATATCATCTCTGTTATTCAAGGAGTCAGACGTTGTGGGAAATCAACTTTATTGGCTCAGTTGATGAAGTATAAAAAATTAAATTCCAGGGAGTGTATGTTTGTAAATTTTGAAGATCCCAGGTTAACACAAAATTTAAATATCCAACTTTTAGATCAAATTGTCAGTTTTTCAAAAGAGCGTTTTCCAAACCAATCCACCTATTATTTTTTTTTAGATGAGGTTCAGAATGTTTCTCAATGGGAAAAATGGTTAAACACAAAAGTCGAGCGTCCGAAAAATGAAATTTATATTATTACGGGATCAAACGCCTCTCTTTTGTCTGGAGAATTAGCAACAACTTTGACGGGACGTCATCTCACTTTGGAATTATTTCCATTTGATTTTTCAGAATTTCAAAAACTTAAGAAAGAAGAATCTTTTGAAGATTATTTACAAAAAGGAGGATTCCCAAGAACCCTTCGTTTTGAAAAGCCCCAAGAACTTCTGAGAGAGTATTTTTCAGATATTATTGAAAAAGATGTTCGAAGACATATCTCAGTAAGATCTTCTTTAACACTTACGCAGCTGATGAAGGCTGTTTATGAGTCTAGTGGATCGGAAGTTAGCTTAAGAACTTTGGCCAAAATGGTTGATGTTACGCCAGATACGATTAAAACTTATTTAGATGCTGCATGTGTTGCTTATATGCTTTTACCTTGTCCTTATTTTACGTTTTCTGAAAAACAACGATCTGCCAGAAATAAAAAATATTATCCTATAGATTTGGGTTTGCGAAAATCTATTATTAGTCAAGCAGGGCAAGATTTTGGAAAAGATCTTGAAACTGTGGTTTTTTATCACTTAAGAAAAAAATATAGAAATGTTTTTTATTGGCGGGATACAGGTGAGGTTGATTTTGTGATACAGGATAAAGAGTCCATTGTGCCTTATCAAGTGAGTTGGGATGAGCCTAAAGAAAGACATTTTGAAGCATTAAAAGAATTCAAAGAACATTTTCCGCACTCTAAAGCACCCATCATGATTTCTAGAAAAAATGTTATAGAATTTCTGAAAACCTGAGCAGCAACTCAGGGCATTTTCTTTTCTTCAGCTATAGAAGAGAGGGCTAATCCACAGCCAGATATTAAGAGCATAGAGAACAAGAATAACAAAAGTCGCAGGATGAAAGTGCGTGTATGCTCTCGAGGTGAAGTATGAGTAATCCACTTACGAATCCACCACAGATCAAAAGTATTGAACACAGGATCTTCTTTTAAAAACGGAGCGTAGTCTTCTTCTTGAAGAGATTCTCTCATAACCTTGGCAAACCTAGCATAAAAGTCATTTGGTAAAGGTTGATATGCATAGGTTTTCATACGTGAAGCGATTTCAAAGGTTGTTTTCCATCCTAAAAAAATAGGGGAAAGACGAGGTTTAGAGTACACTTCAAAGGAAAAAGGAGTTAAATGAAAATCACGAGGCGTTTTTTCTTTTAAAAGATAGTGATAATAAAGATTTGTTGTGCTTGTTACAATGGCGGGGATCTGAATTAAAAACCCTAGGCCTAGGAGGATTAAAAAAATGGGTTTTATAAACTTTCTTCTTTGCTCAAAAAGGTATCCAATTGGGAAGATAAAATAAGGGGTCAAAACCACCAAATACCTGGGTCCCCAGGCAAAATCTCCAGGCCAAAATCTAAGTTTTGAATAAAAAAGAACGTAAGCTCCTAAGAGTGCCAGCGTAAGATAAAATAACTGACGATCTCTTCTATGGAATGTGAAAAATCCTAAGACCCCTAAACATGCCAGAGGAGTGTAAATGAAAAATCCCTTTCCAGGGCTTAAGAGAAGACCAAAAAGGCCTTGAGCGAAGGGGGTGGGAAAGGCTTCTTTAAAGAAAGAAAGATTTAGGAGGGATACCATAGAAATGTGTTTAAAAATGCCAAAAATGTGATGATAAAAGACCCAATTCCAAGAAATTAAGATCGCCAGGGTCACACCCATACCGGCTCCTAAAATAATTCTGTAATTTTTAGAGGAGGTGATGAGGACAAAAACAAAAAATATGAAACAAGGGATAATCCCAGACATTCGAATAAAAAAAGCAGACAGAGCACTCAAAAGGATACAAAGAAGGATCCATAAAGAAGGTTTCTTTAAATAGCGGGCAGTTAAAAAGAAGGCCAAGAAAACAAAAAAGGCTTCTTCAATATTATTGAAAAGCGATTTTGAGTAGGGCCATAAAAGAGTGCTCACTCCTAGGCCTAGCGTAAGAGTAAGAGAAGTCTTTTTTTTAAAAAAAGAGGTGCAAAAAAGATAAAACAAGGCACAAAGCAGAGCTCCAAAGATAGCGTTTAGAAAAGAGACAGCAAACTTTTTGTCTAGAAGATACAAAGGAATCATGAAAGTAGCTTGGCCTATAGGAACAAAAAGATTGGTGCTTACAACTGGAGAGATCATGGTACTATCTTGGTAGGGGAGGAGAAAGGTTCCTTTAAAAATAAAGTTTTCGGCAAGGCGGAGTTGGTGCCAGGCATCCTCTGTATCGATAGAGCCTCGACTTGTTAGACCATAAAAGCTTAAAAAGAATACAAAAAGAAGAAAGAAATTTCTAAAACGAAAACTCAAGCAATGATCTTAATGTCTCAGCAGGAGATTCGTAGATGTAGTTGTGCCAGAATTTTCATTCCGGGCTTCTCTATCAATCTCCTCTGGGTGTGTTAGATCAGGGATCCCCTGCGGATCAGGCTCAGCTGGACGGCTTGCATTAGGTCTTGGTTGGTGGCAGGAAGGCGGTTTCGCCCAAGCCCACTTAGGTATGAGAATAACAAGAGTCCCCTTGTCGTTATAACTAGACCAATCGGCTCCGTCTATTAGAGTGAATCGAACATTAGCATTGGGATGTGAATTAAGCCACTCTTGAGCATCATCTGCAACTCCTGTCTGGCCGGCGGCTCTAGCTGCTTTAATGAAATCCTCAATTACTTTTTTTCCTGGACAAGGAGGAATACTTTGTGCATTTAAGATCTTGTTCCAGAAACGAGAAGGTAAAATGAGACTTCCTATACTCAAACATAGGCTACTGATTAGAAGAATTTTTAAAGATTTTTTTTTCTTTATTCGATATATCCTCCTTGTGTTAAAAAAAATTATGGGCAATTGCCAGGTCCTGTCTCTTCCATATAGAGAGGAGCATTGGGCGACATGGAATCTAGGGCCTTCTTATTTCCTCTGCATTGTTTTTCATCCAAGATACTTGTAACGACAAATCTTTTTCCGCCGTCTGAAAATACATTTGTTCCAGACTTTAAGCTTTGTCCATTAAATGTTGTTGTAGAAGAATCAGAAGCAACTTCAACTGAGTTGTCGCCTACTTTGGTTTGAACACAGGTTCCTCTCACCCCCACTGTCCCATAGGGGGTTTCAATTTGAAGTTCATCATCATTTTGTAATCCTTTGATGACTGAATTTAAGACCCCCTTTGTGTGACGAACCACAATTTTTTTACCTGTGGCCTCTACAACTTCTTTAGCCAATGTAAATTTTGAATCTTCATAGACATAAAAGGCGGCCTTAATATTGGCTGTAAAATCATCTACGACAAGCCTTGTGGTGCTTTTAGGCCCCGTAAAAACTTCGTCATTGTAATATAAGGGGGTGTCTACTTTAAGCTGCCCCGTTGCCATTTGTCTGGCATACTTTAATTCATCTGGTTTTCCATTGATTTCAATGGCTTTTCCAATGGCTGGAGTCGTATATCCTTGAGTGGAATATCCTAAAAAGACTAAACTTAGAATAAAAATCTTCTTTTTCATGCGACCCTCCTGATTTTTAAAATACGAGAGACAAACACCTTATTTAAATAAGGTAGCATTTTTTTTAAATGCGAATCAAGGAAAAAAGAGTTAATACGATGCTTGTGCATATCGGAATAAATACCTTAGGCATGCCCTTAGGCAATACGGG